>NZ_DASVSI010000091.1:0-44393 GCF_036388155.1 Hymenobacter sp.
GACGCGGCCTGGATGCTCAAACTCATGGCCGCGCGCGTGTTGAAAGGGCAGGGCACGCAGATGAAGCAACTGGAGCTTGATGAAGCCACGGTTGAGCGCAGCCGGACGGCTTTCTACGAGGCCCTGCAGGGCGGGCGTCGCCTGACGCGGGCCGAAATGATGCAGCAGCTCGTAACGGCTGGCATCAGCCCGGAAGGGCAGCGCGGCTACTTCTTGTTGCGCTACTTGGCCCAGCAGGGGCACATTTGCCTCGGGCCGCTGCAAGGCCGCCAACAAACCTTCGCGCTGCTGGAGGAGTGGGCGCCCCAGGCCCGGCAGCTATCGCGCGATGCCGGTTTGGCTGAACTGGCCCGGCGCTATTTCCGCAGCCACGGCCCGGCCACCGTGCACGACTTCGCCAACTGGACGGGCCTCGCTGTAGCCGACGCCCGGCAAGGCCTGGAAGCCGCGCAGGGCGAGTTGGTTTCCGAAAAGATGGAGGATAAAACTTATTGGTTTTCGCCATCGGCCAGCGCCGCTCCAGCGGCTGAAAGTATTCAGCTCCTGCCGGGTTTCGACGAATACCTGCTTGGCTACAAAGACCGGCGGGCCGTGTTAGAAGCAGAGCACTTCAACAAAATTGTGCCGGGCGGCAACGGGGTGTTCAAGCCCATGGTAGTACTCGATGGTCAAATTGTGGGCACCTGGAAGCGCACGGTGAAAAAGGGCGCCGTCGACATTGCGGTGAGTTTGTTCGCGGCGGTGGGCGTGTCTAGAGCAGACCTGGAAGCAGCAGACACACGCTATTGTGCATTTCTGGGTTTGCCGCAAGGGGCTACTACGATGGAGTAGCAGAAGTTGGGCCTTTCCCTTCACGAAGATGTCAGCTTCCGGAAAAAGTCGCACATTGGCTTTCGGTTCCGCCCGGGGCTATGCCACTTCCAGCTTCTGGCCTTGAATGGCTTTGGCCATTAGCTCAGGAAACTTGGCCGGTGTGCAAGCGAAGCTCGGGATGTCCAAGGCTGCCAGCTGCTCAGCCACGCGCCGGTCGAAGCTGGGGGCGCCGTCGTCGCTCAGCGCCAGAAGGACCACCACGTTGACGCCCGCGGTTTTGAGGGCCGCGGCGCGCTTTATCATTTCCTTCTCGTTGCCGCCTTCGTAAAGGTCGCTGATGAGCACTAGAATGGTGTCCGTGGGCCGGGAAATCAGTTGCTGGCAGTAGCTCAGGGCCAGATTGATGTCGGTGCCGCCACCTAACTGCACGCCAAACAGCAAATCCACCGGGTCGTGCAGGTTTTCGCTCAGGTTCACCACGGCCGTGTCGAACACGACCATGTGCGTTTTCACGGCTTTCAGCGACGCCAGCACCGCCCCAAACACGCCCGCATACACCACCGACGAAGCCATGGAGCCGCTCTGGTCCACGCAGAGCACAATTTCTTTCAGCGCCTGCCCGCGCCGCCCGAAACCCACCAGCCGCTCCGGAATCACGGTTTTGTGGGCGGCCTGGTAGTGCTTCAAGTTGGCTTTGATGGTGGAGCCCCAGTCGATTTCGTGGTAGCGCGGGCGCGGGTTGCGCACGGCCCGGCTCAGGGCGCCCTGCACGGCTTGGCGCAGCGGGTTGCTGAGTTTCTTCTCCAGTTCGCGCACCACTTTGGTGATGACCTCGCGCGCAGTGGCTTTGGCCTTCTGCGGCATCACCCGGCTCAGCGACATGAGGGTGCCCACCAGGTGCACATCGGCCTGCACCGTGCGCAGGATTTCGGGCTCCAGCAGCAGCTGGTTGAGGCCCAGACGCGTCATGGCGTCCTGCTGCATCATGGCCACCACCTCGGTGGGAAAGTACTCGCGAATGTCGCCCAGCCAGCGGCTTACGCGCGGGGCCGAGCCGCCCAGGCCGGCCTTGCGCTCGGCCTTTTCGCCGTCGTAGAGGGCGGTGAGCACGTCGTCCATTTTGCCGTAGTCGGGCGGTAGGGGCACGGCATTGGGCGTGTCGGCGGCAGAGCCGAGAACGAGTTTCCAGCGGGTTTGATTCATGCTTGAAGGGGAGGAGCGAGAGCGGCGTCGAGTTCTTCGGTGGTGGGCAGGCTGCGGCGCAGCTCGGCGGGCAGGGCGCGGGTGAGCTGCCATTCAGCCACGCCAATGGGCTGGCTCATGCCGCGCAGGGCGTATTCGGACACCACGCGGTTGTGCGTTTTGCAAAGCACCAGGCCAATGGTAGGCTGGTCGGTGGGGTGGCGCAACAGGTCGTCGGCGGCCGCGAGGTAGAAGTTCATCTTGCCGCTGTCTTCGGGCTTGAAGTCCCCCATCTTCAGGTCGATGATGACGAAGCAGCGCAATGTCAGATGATAAAAAACCAAGTCTAAATAATAATCCTGGCCGCCCACTTCCAAGTGATATTGACTGCCCACCAGCGCAAAGCCCTTTCCCAATTCCAACAAAAACGACCGTACGTGGTCGAGCAAGCCGCGCTCCAACTCCCGCTCCTGAGCATCGGCGCCCAATGAGAGAAAATCGAACATGTACGGGTCTTTCAGCAGCTGCTGGGCTAGCTCCGACTGCGGTGCGGGCAGGGTGCGGCCGAAGTTGGTCACGGCGCGGCCTTGGCGCTGAAACAAGCCGCTTTCGACCTGAGCAGCCAGCACGTTCCGGCTCCACCCGTTTTCAATGGTTTGGCGCACGTACCACTCGCGCTCTGTGGGGTCTTTTACGAAGTCTAACAGGCGCACATTGTGGCCCCAAGGAATTTTTGCAACAAGCTGTTGCAAAATTGCTTCATCAGGCCATGCCTCCGCGAAAGCTTTCATATACCGTAGGTTACGAGAAGAAAAACCGGTGAGTTCCGGAAAAGCACCTCGTAAGTCTTGGGCCAACCGGTCGACAACTTTCGCGCCCCAACCACGCTGCTGCTCCTGTTGCAAAATGCTGCGACCGACGCGCCAGTACAGTAGCACCAGTTCCGAATTCACGGCCAACGCGGCCCGCACCTGCGTTTCGCGGATGTGCGTTTTTAACTCCGAGAGAAACTGCGGATAATCAGAGGGGAGAGTAAGGCTGCTCACAGATTTGATAAAAATTTAGTTGAAAAACGTTAGCCAGAGCCGTTTTGGGGCCGCGCTACTGTTCGCTGTACGCCGATGCCGAAACAACTTTGAAACCAACAGCCCTGTAATGGTGCAGCCGCTTGTTGCACCATTATACTCCAAGCAGCTCCCGCAGCCCCGGCAGTACCTGCGCCCCGCGCTCCCAGTCAAAATCCTCCGTTTCCGGCGTTGCTGAAGCAGCTTGGTCCGTGCTCGCGATTTCCAGAATCTGCCGCCGCTCGGGCAGCGAGAAGTCAGTAAAAGCGCGGCGCAGCAGGGGCACGATTTCGCGGAAAGTGTCCTCGTTCAGTTCGCCCAACCAGTGGTCGAGCAGGTCGAACAATTCGCGGTGGTGGATGAGCAGCAAGCCGCTGCCGCGCAGGAAGCCTTCAATCCAAGCCGTGGCGTAGTCGGTGGGCTGAGCGGGCGCCAGGGCCAGGCCGAGGGCCCTGGCGGTGGCGTCAGAGTCGGTTTGTTGGGCATCGAAGAGCAGGCGCGAAGCGGCCCCGGCCAGCAGGCCGTTGCTGGTTGGGTTGCGCTGCACGGCGGCTAGCGCGGCGTACCAGTCGGCCTCGTGCGCGTTGTGTTGGAGCAAGCGGATGGCTTGGTGCGTGGCTTCGAGGCGGGCCAGCAGGGCCTTGGCGGCCTCGTAGTCCAGGCCGGTGCAGGCGGCGGGCAGGCCAATGCACAGGCGCGGCACCAACTGCTGCACTACTTGGGCCACTTGCTGGGTATCGGTGCGGCGCACGTTGCCGTAGCGCAGCACCTGGGCCAGCGGGGGCAGGGCGGCCAGCAGGTGGGTCACGTCGCGGGTATCGGCCCCGATGGTTTCGAGGCGTGCCACCAGTGCCGGAATGGCCGGGCCCAGGTCCGCGCGCAAGGCTTCTTCGAGCAGGGTGCTCACGGCTTCCAGGGCGGTGGCTTCGGCGGCGCGGGCAATGGCGCGAGCCGCGGCGGCAGCCACCACGGTGTTGCCCCAGCGGCCAGCCTCAATCACAGACAGGGCCATTTCCGGTTCCCATTCCAGCCGCCAAAGCTCGTGGAAGGTGCCGCTTTTGCCTGCTACTTCCTCGGGCTCGCCCCACTTGATGGCCAGCAGGCGCAGGCGATGCAGCAGGTGGCTGCGCTCCAGCTGCGTGGGCTGGCGCAAGTCCAGGTCGAGGTCTTTGGGGGTGGCCTCGGGCTTGAGGCGTAGCGTTTTTTGCTGTTGGGCCAAATCCTGCTGCAAGGGCGTGGCGGGCAGCCCGGCGGGCACTTCGCCCAGCTTCACCCCAATCACCAACTCTTTTTGCACTAGCGCCAGCGGCTCGGCGTAGCCACCACCCAGGATGGCCACGGCGGCTTCCTGCAGCTCCCCAATGCCCGGCAGCGCCAGCCCGCGCACAGCGGCCAGCGCCGCCGCCAGCCGCACGCCCTCAATGGCGTGGGCCGAAGAAGCGTCGACGTCCTGCCCGCGCAGCAGGCGGGTGGCGCGCACCATCCAGTGGGTGAGCACGTGGGCACGCGGCTGGGTAAACAGCAGCTCGTACCAAGCCGGCGACAGCACCCCGGCCCCGTACCCGGAGCTAAACGACAGCCGCTCGTAGGTCCACGGTATCCAGGTGGTTTCGGTGGGCACTTTCTTTAATCCCTTGAGCCGGGCCTTGTCTTCCTTTTTGAGCAGGTCGGCCTGGAGCACCGGGGCGTGCCAGGCGCCGCACACCACCGCCACGCGGGCGTAGCCCTGGGCCAGGGTAGCGCGCAGGGTTTCGCGCATAAATGCTTCCCGGAGTGGCGTTTCCTCGGTTTCGGGGCGGTGCAGCTCTTCGCGCAGGGCCGTCATCAAATCCAGCACCACGGCGAAGGTGTTGGCGTTGCCGGGGGCGTGTTCGAGGTGGGTTTCCCACCACTGTTCCGAGTCGGTGTACCCAGCCAGGCGAGCGATGTAGGCCACGGGGTCGGACGCTACGCTGGGCGCTTCGCTTAATGAAGAATTAGGAATGAAGAATGAAGAATTGGGGTCTGCTGGCTCTTCCTGCTGGGCTTCACTTCCTTCGGCTGCCACCACTTCCGGAACAGCTAATTCCTCATTCTTCATTCCTAATTCTTCATTGCCGAAGGCGAATCGCAGCGCCATCGGCAAATCCATGCACCGGACATGCGCGCCATTCTTGGCGCACCAGTGCACCGCCTGCCACTCCGGCGAAAACTCCGCAAATGGCAAAAAAGACGCTTGTCCCTGCTGCTTGGGGTTGTAAACCAGTAGGGCCACCGGCGGCACCAACTCCGGATTAGTAGCGGTAGCCAGGGCCGCCTCAGCATCGGCGGGGCACTCGAGCAATACGATGTCGGGGCGAAAATCTTCGAGGGCCGCTACGAGGCTGGCGGCACTGCCGGGGCTGTGGTGGCGAATGCCGAAGAGGCGCAGGTCGGTGGGCATGGGCGTGGAAGAGGGCGGCGGTGCACTAGTTAGGGAAATAGGATGTTCTAACTACCGTCGCAGAACAAAATATGGGTAAGACAGAATCAAATATGCGCGAGACAGAACAACATATGAGGAGCAAAGAGAGGATTAAGAGCGAGGCAGAATGGCTTAGGAGTAGGCTATAATGGCTTTGGAGCGTTGCAAAAGGGGATAGGAGGGCTGGAGTATGGTAATGCAGGGGCTCGGAGTTGCTTTGGCGCGGGCTGGAACGAAATTGCGGTGAATGGGGCTGTAAGAGGCGGTGACGGGAGGGGTTGTTTTGTACTATTCTGTGTAGTGGTCTTTATTGGTACTTAAGTATTATGCGTGAGTGACTAGGTGTTGGAGTTAATTTTTTAGCCAAAAGTTGAAGAGGGTTCGAAGTCTTTGCAGAAGGGTTAAGGGGGCTGTAAATTCAGTTTCTTGAACATCAGAGACCCACTGGTTATTCTTGTAATTAAGCTGCCAGTAGGGAATTACCCCGCAGATTCTCTCGGCAAATTCCTTGGTGAGAGAATCAATTGGGCCCGCGTTGTAGTGAGGTTTTGGGGAGTAGTGTTCTTTCATTTTGGCAATTGCTGCCGGGTCGTAGCACACCTTGGGCCTCAGGTTCTCGACCAGTCGAACATCAATTGCCAGGGTAATCAATCGTTTGGATTTGCGGTGCAATCCAACTACAATTACTCTTCGACACATGCCAGCGTACCAGTCGATGATATATACTTTGGCTCCCGGCGCAAAATGCTTAGTGCCGAAACGAATTTCTGCGCCGCCGGGCCCGTAGGGCCGCTCCCGGATGATGTTGCCGACCGCAGTCCAATAGGCTTCGGGAGGAACTTTGGCGTCTGAAGTAGCGGAGGGTTCCATGAAAAGGCGTTGGGCTAAATGAACATAGCTAGGCCCTTGACTTGGCGCGAGTGTTAAGCGGCTTCGCGAGTGGGCCGCCACTCGTTGGATAGGTCGTCGACAAGGCTTTGCAACTGGGCGGCTTGCTGGGCAGCTTCCGGGAGTGGAAAGCCATGAGCAAGCTGGTTGCGGCTGACCAGGAGTTTTTTGGCTTGCTCGAAATGCTCGTAGGAGAGGTCGGCCTCGGAGTACAAATAATCAAGCAATGCCCGCACCGACGCCTGTTCCAGAGGCAAATCCAGACTTTCGGCGTGGCGGCGCAGCAATGCTTCAAACGCCGACCAGAGCAGCAGAATAGCCGCTTCTGGTTCGCCCGACTCGCGCAAGTGTTTGGCCTGAGCAATCCGCTGGACAATGCTGGTCCAGGAAATGGGAGACTGCGGCAAGTGACCATCTTCGGCGTCTGGCCCGGTATTGACAAACAAAAAACGCCAGCCGGCTTGCTGGTTTACCAACTCGGCCACTTCCCGGAGGCGGCTGATGGAAACAGGCGTATGGCGGTTTTTGACCTCTATCAGCAAATGCTCATCCCCCTTTTTTACCAACAAGTCGGGGCGGTAACTGCCCAGGTTGAAGGGAAGTTTGTCCGGTGCCGGCTCAAGCAATACGGTGTAGCCTTGCTGGCGGTATTGAGCGGCCAACGCGGCTACCTGACTGGGTTCGGTTGAGGAGTTCATACGTAGAAGTCGATGGGTTGTGAAGCACTAACGCGAACGTAAACGCATTCTTGGTTGGCGGTAACTGCATTTAAGAATAAGGCCGGTAAACGGGCAAAATCGAATATGCCGGTTAGTAGCCTGCGGTGGCTGTCCACATCCGTCACGTACGCATCGTCTACGTAGACGACGCCCACCAACGCGTCCTGAATCGGCTTGATGATGTTATCAATATCCGCTGGCCGCTCTCCACAAAAGTAAACCAGCGTCAGTTGGCACGGAGTGGCGACGGCCGCCCGGGAGCCCCAGGCAGTTTGGGCCGCTTTGGCTACGAATTCCTTCCATAGCTGCCGTTTGGTGGCATCTTTTGACTGATGGGAGATGGGCCGCCGAGGCAACAGGATTTCGAGGAACATGAGCGGTAGAAAAACCGTGATGGAAAGCTAAGGCAAGCTAACCTACTCCACCACCTCCCGGCACGCGCGGTACAAATCCTTCCACCCTTCGCGCTCCTTCACCACCGTTTCCAGATACTCCAGCCACACAATCTTATCCGGGGCGGGGTCTTTGATGACGGCGCCGGTGAGGCCGGCGGCCAAATCGTGGGCCCGCAAGGTGCCATCGCCGAAGTAGGCGGCCAGGGCAAGGCCGGCGTTCATCACTGAAATGGCCTCGCCGGTGCTCAGCGTGCCAGTGGGCGACTTGAGCTTGGTCTTGCCATTGTCGGTAACTCCGGCGCGTAGCTCGCGAAACACCGTGACCAAGCGGCTGATTTGCTCCAGCGCAGGCGCTTCCACGGGGAGCTGGAGGGCCAAGCCCTGCTTGGCCACGCGGGTTTGTACAATGTGGACTTCCTCAGCCAAGCTGGCGGGCAGGGGCAGCACCACGGCGTTGAAACGGCGGCGCAGGGCGCTGCTTAGTTCGTTTACGCCGCGGTCGCGGTCGTTGGCGGTGGCAATGACGTTGAAGCCCTGGGTGGCTTGGATTTCGGTGCTGAGCTCGGGGATGGGCAGCACTTTTTCGGAGAGCATGGTGAGCAGCGTATCCTGCACGTCGGAGGGAATGCGGGTGAGCTCTTCGATGCGAACCAGCTGGCCGGTTTGCATGCCTTTATAGAGCGGGCTGGGCACCAGTGCGCCCAGCGAAGGCCCTTCGGCGAGCAGGCGGGCGTAGTTCCAGGAGTAGCGCAGGCTGTCTTCAGCGGTGCCGGCCGTGCCCTGCACCAGCAAGTTGGTGTGCCCACTGATGGCGGCCGTGAGGTGCTCCGACACCCAGCTTTTGGCCGTTCCGGGCACGCCGAGGAGCAGCAGGGCGCGGTCGGTGGCAAGGGTGGCCACGGCAATTTCCATCAGCCGCCGCTGGCCGATGTACTTGGGCTCAATCTCAAAGCCGTTGTCCAATTTGCCGCCAAGTAGATACGTCACCACGGCCCAGGGGGAGAGCTGCCAGCCGGGCGGCTTGGGGCGGGCGTGGTCGGCGGCTTTGAGGGCGGCAAGCTCTTCGGCGTAGAGGTCTTCGGCGTGAGGGCGGAGTAGGGCGGGCGTCATGGACTTGTTGGGGTGTGAGGGTGCGAGGGTATGGGGGTAAGAGTTGAAAGGTTGCCGGGACGTCATGCAAAACGCAGCGAAGCATCTGTACTGCATGAATCATCTCTTTACTACATGAGTAATTTTATCGCCGGTTATCCTGAGCGGAGCGAAGGACCTTCTCACTACTGAACAGTTGGCAGTAGCTCAAATGGCGCAAATTTGAGAAGGTCCTTTGCTCCGCTCAGGATGACCGGCGACATTCAATCACTCATTTAGCGACCGTTCCAAATCGGCTTGGAAGCGAAGGGTGTCGATGAAGGTGAGGCGGGAGGACTGAAAGATTTCGTGGAGGTCGGGGATGGCTTCGACTTGCTGAATGACGGCGGCGGCATCGGCGGGGGCGATGCTGGGGGCAACGGTTTGGGGCAGCAGCCACGCCAGCTGGCGGAGGTGGGGGAGCGGGGCGATGCCTTGGTATTGGGTGGCGGTGTTGGCCAGCTGGCTGCCAATGGCCCGCACCACCGTCAGGCTGAAGGCGCGAGGCCAGGGAGCGGGCACGAAGCCAAGGTCCTGCGTCCAGTGGGGCGCCTGCTGGCGCACGCGCTCCAAAATGGGTTTGAGCAGCAGTTCCTGCCGAGCCGCGGGTGGGAGCAGGGCCGCGAGCGAAACCCAGTCGAAGCCCCGGTCGCAATGCGCTTTGATTAACGCCGGGCGCTCCTTCATCCACAGGCTGATGAATGCGGCGGCGAAGTCGGTATCGTGGTGCAGCAGCGTGCTTTGGGCCCAGGCCGAGAGCAGCGGCAGTGCCCACTCCGAGGCCAGCGCGGCGGCCAGCAGCTCGGGCGGTGCCAGGTTCAGCTGAGTGGCCCAGCGGCTGGGCGGCAGCAGGGCCAGCAGGTTGGCGAGGCGGGTGGTGGCGGGCCCCACCGAAGTATGAAAATTCGAACCGTGCACCGACAGGAAGCGGGCGTTTTTCTCCTCAATGCCATCCAGCAGCCAGGATTTGTCCCAGGCGTCGGGCAGCGTGATTTCGAGCGCGGCCTGGCCCAGGCCCAACATCTTGCGCCGGGCCGTGATGAGCGGCGCGGCGCGGGCCCACAGCCGCTCGGTAAGGGCCGCACCGGGGATTTGCACGAGCAACTCGGTGGCCAAGCGGCGCACCTCCTGCCCCCGGGCCTTGAGCAAGCCTTCAAGCACCGGCTCAGCATCGAGGTGCAGGTGCTGGGCCAGAATTTTCAAAAAGGCTTCCTGGTTTTTGGCGGGCTCGGTGGGCAGGGCCGCTAGTAGCAGGCACCGGGCTTCGTCCGGAGCGCTGGCAAACTGCTCAGCCAGCCAAGTCCGGCGCTGGGCTAACGTGCCGGTTTCCCACGTGCTGGGGCCCGCTTCTGAGGCGCCAGGTGCGCCGACGCCGTCGGCCAATCGGGCCCATTCGGGGTGCTGGCGGGCCAGCCAGTGGCCTCGGTTGCCCAGCACGGGCGCCAGCACCGCCCGCGTATCGGCCGAGCGACTGGCGTGCAGCAGCAGGCGCACCAGCAGGGCCGGGGGCACCAGCAAGTCGCGGGCAGCCAGGCGGGCCAGATAGTCGGGCAGCAGCTCCAGGTGCAGGCCGTTGACGAGCATCTGGTGCAGGTGGTCGGTACCCTTGGGGCCAACCACGGGCAGCAGCTCGGGCGCCGCCGGCACCAGGGCCGGGCCGGCCGGGGCAGCGGGCCGGTAGCCGGCTTTGCGCATCAAGGCCAGGGTGCCAGCAGCCAGCAGCACCTGCTGTTCCGGCGAACTGGCCGGGGCGGGAAAAGCCGGGACGGTTTCGCCACTCTGGCGCGTGCCGAGCAGGGCCACGCGCAGAACTTGTTCGGGCTTAACCCCATGGGCTGCTTCCGAGGCAGTTCCGTTTTGCCGAGAGCTTGAGTGCTCAGCAGGGCTAGCGTCAGACCCATTTTCGCGTGAAGTGGCGAGATGAGTGGCTGCGAGGGCATTTGGAGAGCCGGCCCGTGACTTTTCAGCTGAAGACGCTTCGACCCAACTGCTGAGCGGCCGAAAACCCCGCCCGTCCCATTCCCCAAAAAGCGTCATGGGTTGGCCGCCGCTCTGAGCCAGCAGCTGCCAGCCCGCATTCTCATCTTCTTCGCTAAAGCGCAGGGGCACGGTGCCAGGTTCGGCAGCGTGGTGCAGGCACCAGGCGCCATCGGCAAGCGGGCTGGGCCGGACTTGGCTAAGCGTGGCGGGCCATTCGCGCAGCCAGGGCTGGCGGGCCAGCGCGGCGGCGTAGTCCTGGAGCATTTCCCCAAAGCCTTGGCCCGGCGGGACGGCACTGGACGGTACTGTGCCATCGAACTTCACGCTGACCGGGGCTGCCCGCACCGGCAGCAGGCCGGGGTAGAAGGCCAGCTCGCCCAGGTAAGCGCCCTGCGGAATGAAGGGCGTGCCGAACGGCTGGCCCCCAAAAGAAAATTCCAACACCAGCGCTGTGCGGCCACTCCGGCGCCCGTGCAGCCAGGTGCGGCGGGCCGTGAGGCGGTCTTCTTCCCAGCGGAACTGGCCCAGCACCCGCCAGGCGTCGGAAACGGGGGCGGCAGTGGCCAGCAGGTCTTCCTTCTTGAGGTTGACCCCCACTTGCTGGAGCACGTCGGGCCGGGCATTGGGGCTGAGCTTGGGCAGATTTTGGAAGGCGCGCACCAGCAGGTACAGCTCGCCCAGGCGGCCCAGCAGGCGCGCGGGCCAGTCGGCGTGGGCGTGGCGCAGGGTGGCTAGCTCGCGTAACGTGGCGGCCAAGCCGGGCAGCTGGTTGTCGACGAGGCGGGCGGCCTGGCTTTCCCAAAAAGACGCCGGCTGCTGGTCGAGGGTGGCCAGGCCGGCACGTATAAGGTCTTCCAGCCAGGCAACCAAGTCCTCCGCGCCCGCCGTCATGCGCGCCAGGCGCTTGGGGTCAACGGTGAGGCCGCCCAATGGCACCTCCGGAGAGTCCCCCAAAGCTGGCGGGGCACCTGACGAGCTTCCAGAGCCATCCTCTACACGTGTTGCCGAAGCAGCTGTTGCCGCTTTTGATTCTTTCGTTGGGCCGCCGGCCACCTTGTCGGCCTTTTTCTCCTGCACCTGCTGGCGTTTTTCCAGCCATTCATTCAGCCAAGCCGGGGGCGTGGTGCCCGCCAACAGCTCCGGCTGCCGGGCCATGAGCAGGAGCAGCCCGGCCCCGTGCTTGCAGGGAAACACCCGGCTGGGGCAGCTGCACTTGAAGGCCGGCTCGCTCAGGTCGATGCCGGTGAGGTAGGGCTTGGAGCCGCTGCCGGCGCACTCGCCCCAGGCGGCCGTGTCGGTGCGGCCCAGGTTGGCCCATTTGGCGGGCTTCAGCAATTCCTGGCCCCGTTTCAGCGTGCCAGGGTCGGCGATGAGGGAGTGGGCTTGCGCCTCGGTGAAGGAAATCATGCGCCGGGGCGGGTAGAAACGTCGAGCATAGGCCCGCAAAGTAGCGACGGAAGCGACACAGTGTTTCTGTCCGGCAACCGGATTTTCGTGCCGGAACTTGTCTGGTTGACAAATCAAGAAAGCATCTCGCAGTCGTTGGATTGTAGCGCGGACTTTTAGTCCGCTAGTGGTGGGCATTCATACTCGCGGACTAAAAGTCCGCGCTACAATCCAGCGCCATTGCAACGAAGCGGCCTTGGCTAGAGTACAGCTTGCGAGCACGGCCAACCGCCCTATCTTGCCGAATCAACCGCGCCCGGCAGCGCCTCAAGCCTGCCGCCCTATCCTGACCCAACACACCTCTGACTTTCACCCCGAAACAACCTCTTTCATGAGCGCAACCCCCTCCAACCAATCGTTTGGCATGATTGGCCTCGGCACCATGGGCCGCAACCTGCTGCTGAACCTCGCTGACCACGACTTTGCCGTGGCCGGCTACGACAAAGACGCCGCCAAAGTGGGCCTGCTGGCCGAAGAAGGCGACGGCAAACCCGTGCAGGGCTTTTCGGAACTCAACGCCTTCGTCGGCAGCCTGCAGTCGCCCCGCGCGGTGATGCTGCTGGTGCCGGCCGGCAAAATTGTCGACAGCGTGATTGACGAGCTGCGGCCCCTGCTGGCCCCCGGCGACATCATCATCGACGGCGGCAACTCGCATTTCACCGACACCGAGCGCCGGGCCAAGGCCCTGGAGGCCGAGGGGTTCCACTTCTTCGGCATGGGCGTGTCGGGCGGCGAGGAAGGCGCCCGCTTCGGGCCCAGCATGATGCCCGGCGGCGACAAACAGGCCTACCAGGTGGTGCAGCCCATGTTCTCGGCCATCGCCGCGCAAGTCGATGGCGAGCCCTGTGTGACCTACATCGGGCCCGGCGCCGCCGGTCACTTCGTGAAAATGGTGCACAACGGCATCGAGTACGGCCTGATGCAGCTCATTGCCGAAACCTACGCCGTGCTGAAAACCGGTCTGGGCCTCGACAACGCCGCCATTGGTCAGGTATTCACCAAGTGGAACGAGGGCCGTTTGCAGTCGTTTCTGCTCGACATCACCAAAGATATTTTTGGGTACATCGCGCCGAACACCGACCATGCCCTGCTCGACGACATCAAGGACGAAGCGCGGTCCAAGGGCACGGGCAAGTGGACGTCGCAAGTGGCCATGGACCTGGAAACGTCCATTCCCACCATCGACACGGCCGTGACCATGCGCGACCTGTCCAAGTACAAGGCCTTGCGCGAGCAGCTAGCCGGCCTGTACGGCCCGGTGGCCGGCGCGCTGCCGGTCGAGAAAGAAGCTTTCCTGGCCCAGCTGGAGCAGGCGTTCTATTTCAGCATGGCCATCACCTACGCCCAAGGCATGCAGCTGCTCGGCAAAGCGTCCAAGGACTATGGCTACGATTTGCAGCTAGCCGAAATTGCTAAAATCTGGCGCGGCGGCTGCATCATCCGCTCGGGCTTCCTGACGCAGATATACAACGCCTTTCAGCAGGCGCCCGACTTGGCGCATTTGCTGCTCGACGGGCAGGTGCAGCAGCTGGTGAACGAAGCCGTGCCCGGCAGCCGGGCCGTGGTGGCCGCCGCCGTTACGGCCGGCATTGCCGTGCCGGCGTACGCTGCCTCGCTGAGCTACTTTGACACGTTCCGCACGGCGCGCATGCCTTCGAATCTGATTCAGGCCCAGCGCGACTTTTTTGGGGCGCACACCTACGAAATCATCGGCAAAGAGGGCGTTTTCCACACGCAGTGGGCGCCGGAGCTCGAAGACGCGGCCAACAAAATGGACGTAACTGTGGGCGAGGAGAAGAAGGAGGAAAAACCCGTTATTCCGAACAAATAGAATCCCAGCTTCCTGTCATGCTTCGCTGCGCTCTGCATGACATTCTACGGCTTTTCGCTTCCATTTCGCACACTGCAAACATGAGCACCGCAAAATCAACCATTGAGCCCACCGTCTTTGTCATCTTCGGCGGCACCGGCGACCTGAACGCCCGCAAACTAGCCCCGGCCCTCTACAACCTGTTTTTGGACGGCTGGCTGCCCGAGCAGTTTGCCATCATCGGCACGGGCCGCACCAGCCTCACCGACGAGGCCTTTCGCGAGAAATTGCTGGCCGACATCAACCAGTTTTCGCGCACCGGCAAGGCCGAAAAAGAGACCTGGGCCAAGTTTATGCCCCACATTCACTACCAAGTGGCCGACGTGAAAAATGCCGCTTCGTACACCGAGTTTGGCCGCCGCATCACCGAGTTCGAGCAGGAGTGGAAAGCCCCGGCCAACGTCATTTATTACCTGGCCGTGGCCCCGGAGTTTTTCCCGATTATCGCCACCAACATTGCTCAGAGCAAGCTGGGCGCCGACCCCGAGCGCATCCGCATCGTCATCGAAAAGCCGTTTGGGCACGATTTGGCCTCGGCGAAGGAGCTGAACCACTTGCTAGGCCAGCATTTCAACGAGCGCCAGATTTACCGCATCGACCACTACCTGGGCAAGGAAACGGTGCAGAACATCATGGCTTTCCGCTTCGCCAACACGCTGATGGAGCCGCTCTGGAACCGCAACTACATCGAGCACGTCCAGATTTCGGTGACCGAGCAGCTCGGCGTGGGCGACCGCAGCGGCTACTACGACGGCGCAGGCGCCCTGCGCGACATGATTCAGAACCACCTGCTGCAGCTCCTGTGCCTGGTGGCCATGGAGCCGCCCGTCAATTTCACGGCCGACGAAGTGCGCAACCGCAAGGTGGACGTGCTGCGCGCCATGCGCCGCTTCACGCCCGAGGAAGTGCGCGAGTCGACCGTGCGCGGCCAGTACGGCTCGGGCTGGATTGAGGGCAAAAAAGTGCCCGGCTACCGCGAGGAGAAGGACGCCAACCCCAAGTCCAACACCGAAACCTTCGCGGCGGTGAAGTTTTTCGTGGACAACTGGCGTTGGCAAGGCGTGCCGTTTTACCTGCGCACCGGCAAGCGGTTGCACCGGTCGGCGTCGGTCATCACCATCCAGTTCAAGGACGTGCCGCACTTCATCTTTCCGCCCGAAACAGCCGAAAGCCAGCACCAGAACCGTCTCATCATCAGCATTCAGCCCGAGATGAGCATTCGGCTGCAGGTGCAGGCCAAGCGCCCCGGCCTCGACATGATGCTGAACACCGTGGACATGGTCTTCGACTACGACGGCACGTACACCACCCAGGCCCCCGAGGCCTACGAAACCCTGCTGCTCGATACCATGATGGGCGACCAGACCCTGTTCATGCGCGGCGACCAAGTGGAAGCCGCCTGGGACCTGGTGATGCCCATTCTGAACTCCTGGCAGCAGCGCACCAGCCAGAATTTCCCCAACTACTCGGCCGATTCCTGGGGCCCGGAAGTGGCCGAGGCGCTCATCGCCCGCGATGGCTTCCATTGGTTTACCCTGCCACTTTCCCCCAAAAAATAGCCATGCTGCAACACGTGTATCCGACGGTGGAGGAAGTCCTGCGGGGCTTGGCCGACTTTGTGGTGGCGCAGGCCGGGCAGGCCGTGGTGGCGCGGGGCCGCTTCACGTTGGCGCTGTCGGGCGGCAGCTCACCCAAGAAATTGTACGAGCTGCTGGCTTCCGAGGCCTACCGCGACCGAGTGCCCTGGCCGCAGGTGTTTTTCTTCTTCGGCGATGAGCGCGACGTGCCGCAGACCGACCCGGAAAGCAATTTTCTGATGGCCAAAAAGGCGCTGTTCGACCCCTTGCAGATTCCGCAGGAAAACGTCTTTGCCATCGACACCTCGCTGCCGGCTGCCGAAGCGGCTGCGGCTTACACACGGGCCATTACGGCCTTTTTCGGGGCCGAAGCGCACCTGGATTTGGTGCTGTTGGGCCTGGGCGACAATTCTCACACCGCTTCCTTGTTTCCTCACACGCCGGTGCTGCAAGCAAGCGCCGCAGGAGCCGAGGCGGTGTTTGTGGAAGAAAAACAAGCCTACCGCATCACCCTAACGGCACCTCTGATAAACCAAGCGCGCGCCGTAGCTTTCCTGGTGTACGGGGCCGACAAAGCCGCGGCGGTGCAAGCCGTAGTCAACGGCCCACGCGACAGCGAAGAACACCCAGCCCAACTCATAGCGCCCACGGCGGGCGAAACCCACTGGTTCCTGGATGAAGCAGCCGCAGCCCACCTGCCGACCCAAAGCAGCTGATTGAGCTGTAACGCACACTTGAACGAGTACCCCGAAATTTCATTTCGGCCCGGTAGAACCAGCATTGTCCTACCGGGCCGAAATGAAATTTCGGGGTACTCGTGCTACTTAGGGTGTGTGGACACTAAGGATTTCTATTAAAAAAGAACGTCATGCAGAGCGCAGCGCAGCATCTCGCTTGCGGTCACTAATTACTGGTGGCGGGCGAGATGCTGCGCTGCGCTCTGCATGACGTTCTGTTGGTTTACCGTCCACACGCCCTAAGAAGTTTGTTGAATTATACCGTCATGCTGAGCTTGTCGAAGCATCTCGCCAGCGCAACCAATCAAGGTTAGTATCGCAGTAGAGATGCTTCGACAAGCTCAGCATGACGGCTTTGTATGTTTTCAAGCAGTTCAAACAGCTTCTAAGCCACTGGCCTTTCAATGTATACGGTCAGAGGTAAATCAGAAGTAAAAAGGTTTGGCGGTAATTTCCAAGAAAGTGCGAGCAACTACGGCAGCGCTGAAAACAGACTGGCTGCGGTGGGCGCAGCTCCGGCCCGGTGCACCAGCACCTGCCCGCCGGTAGCCACTACCGCGGCGCGTGCCAGCCCCAAGAACAAGCCATGCTCTACCACGCCAGGAATGGTTTGGAGCTGCTGCGCCAGTCCCTCGGGGTCGGCTAGCTGCTTGAAGTGACAATCGACCAGCAAGTTGCCTTGGTCGGAGTGGGCCAGGGTGCCCGCGGTTTGCCCGACGCGGACCACCGGAGCGCCGCCTAGTGCATCAACAGCGTCGAGCACCCACGGCAAGGCAAAAGGCACGACTTCCAGCGGCAGCGGAAAACGCCCTAGTTGGGCCACGGCTTTGGAAGAATCGGCGATGATGAGGAGGTAGTCCGAAGCGGTGGCCAGGACTTTTTCGCGGAGCAGGGCACCGCCACCGCCTTTGATGAGGCGCAGGCTGGGGTCAAGCTCATCGGCGCCGTCCACGGTCAGGTCGAAGCGCAGGCCGCGGCGGGGCTCCAGTAGCGGAATGCCGACGCGGCGGGCCAGGTCCTCGCTGGCTTTGGACGTGGCGGTGGCTTGAATTTGAAGGCCGTTTCGCACCCGCTCGCCCAGTTGCGTGATGAAATGCGCGGCGGTGCTGCCGGTGCCCAGGCCCACCGTCATGCCGGCGCGCACCCAGTCCAGCACGGCGGCGGCGGCGAGCTGCTTTTCGGCGTCCAGATTGGTTTGTTGGTCAGGGGAATTTTTGTTCATAGGTTGGAGCAGCCTTTTCGGGTTCAGAAATACCTACGCAGGGACTGGGCCTTACTCGTAGCCTGCCTGCATTCGCAACCTAACCAAAACGTTCGGGAATCAGCTTCGCCTATTTTGTTAAGCAAAGAAATCATCTGGGTCGGCCTGGCTCAGGTATTTCTGTAGCCGGGTGGTACTGCCAAAAAAGGGCAGCACGCAGGCCACAAATTGGTCGGCCACGGCTTGGCTGGGCGCGTAGGCCACAAACGTGTGGCCGCCTTCTTCAAACTCTATTTCCTCGAGCAAAGCGGGCTGATGCTCTTCGATAATGGTCTGGATGTGCTCTACCCAGGACTCGGCCGTGCCACCAAAGCCGTAGTTCTGAAACAGCACGTAATACTCTTCCAGCCCGCTTACGTCAGCGAAAACAACCAGTTGGCGCTCGGGCGGAGCGGGGGCCGGGTGGGGCACAATTTGAAAAGGAAAGGTGGGCGACATGGGGCGAAAATACGGCTACTTGCGCCGCCGCAGCGCCACCATCAGCCCCACGCTGAGCACGGCGAGCACGGCAATCAGGGCGTCGCGCACAAAGTGGCCCTGCTTGGCTTCGGCCACTTCGGCTTCGAGGTCGCGCTGGCGGGCTTGTTGCTGTTTCTCGCGCTGGCGCAGGTTTTCGGTCTCGTTTTGCAGTTCAGAGAGGCGCTGGGCGGTGAGGTTGCGGTCGTCGCGACCGGTGCTTTCCAGGTGCGTGGTAGTGGCGGCTAGGCGCACCGAGGTGGTTTGGGCCTTGCGGGCGGTTTGGTCGAGCACGTCCACAATCTGCTGGTCTTTGTCGACAATGCCTTGCAGGGCGTCCACCACTTCCTGCAAGTCCTTCTTGGAGGGCTTGTTGCCAAACAGGCTGTGCCGTTGGGCGTTGGCCGCGGCGTAGCGGCGCGTCAGCACGCTGCGCTCGCGTAACAAGCGGGGCAATTGGCTGTCGGCAAACGCCGAGTCGGTTTGCGCCTGGGCAGTGCCGACGGACAAACAAAACGTGGCCCCAACGAGGCTGAGTGAACAAATAAGCTGGAGAGTGGCCTTCGGCAGCGTTCTTTGCGGCCGCGAAAAAATTGAAAAGAGCGAAGCAAGCATCAGCAAACTATACGGGATATGGGACAAAGTAAATGGCTTCTGTGGGGAGTTGTGGGCTTGCTAGCGGCCGGGTGCGGCAGCAGCCGAAAAACGCCACCGCTCTACAGTACGGCTTCGCTGCCCAGTGGGGCTAACGAAACGGCAAGCACCACCGTGTTGCCCTTCGTGGTGCGCGAAGTGAGCGACGACGAAACCTACGGCTACACGCCCCAAAACCCCGTGCGCGTGGGCGGAGGCCGCTCGGCGGGCATGCGCAACCAGCTGCGCTACCTCAACGCGCTCAAAGGACCTCAGGTCCAAGCCGTTACCTACGAGCGCCAAGCCAGCTGCTGCCCGTTCAAAACGCGCCGCGGGGTGGTCGACAACACGGCCCTGATTGACGTGTACGCCGTGAGCTGGACCGGCAAGGCCACGCCGGTTACGCTGTACATCAACATGTACCGCGGCGGCAAGCTGCTGGCGCCGCAAGGCTTCACCGGCGCCCGCTAATTGGCGCAAGGAGGCCAATTGATGGCAACAAAGGCGTTACTTTTACAAGTCCTGCCGCTCTTTTCTGCCCCCCGATGCTCACCAGCTACTACTCTCGCCTTGCCTCGCTAGCCGCCGACCCCAGCGCCTCGCCCGCCGACCAGCTGCCCAAGCTGCGCAAGCTTCTGGAAGCCGTGCTGCGCGATGATTGCAAGCAGCGCGAGGCGCCGTTCGTCGACCTGAGCCAGGCCATCGGGCAAGTGGCCTACGAGCACAGCCTGCCCGGCGCGTTGCGGGCGCAGCTGCAGGCCCTGCGCTTGGCCGCCAACCTGGTGCTGCACGAAAGCTACGCCGGCACGCCCGCCGAGGCGGCCAGCGGCTTTGCGGCCGTCGCGGCCCTGGTGCTGCACCTCACCGGCGAGGCCTACACAGGCCCCAGCTGGCCAGAAACAGTTGCCACGGAAAGTGGTACGCAAGCACTGGCCGTAACGCAGTCGTTTGGCGCCGACGGAAACGCCGGCGCCGCCTGGCGGGTGACGGTGCTGCACACCGACCTGAGCACCGGCACGCTGACCGTGGAAATGGCCACCCCGGCCAACGACCGGCCCGGCGGCCCTTTCCAGGTACTGTTTCCCGAGGCGTATGATGGTATAATTGCCCTGGCCGCCGCCTTGCACCCCACGCTGCACCTGGTAGGCGCGGTGCGGCAAGCCGATGGCCGGGTGCGGGCCCGCCGCGTGGTGCTGGAGCCGGATTACCTGGTGAGCGTGACCACCGTGGCCGAATGCGCCCAGGCCTCCGCCACCATTCCCGAGTGGGCTTTGCTGAATGCGTTTTTGCCGGATGAAACCTCACGGCCCCTGGTGGTCGGCAACTTGGTAAACCTGCTGCTCGACGAGGAAGTGAGCCACGCTGCCCGGCAAGCCGAAACCGTGGCCCTGCACGCCGCGGCAAGCCCGGTAGTGGTCGTGGCGGCCGACAGCACTGGCGACTCAGAAGGGTTGCCTGAAGGGTTTGCGCCGGTCAGCAGCGATGATTTTAATCTGGAAGGCTTTCTGCGCAAGCGCTTGTTTCGGGCCGCGCCCCTGGCCCTGAGCACGCTGCCTGAGTTTCAAACCCGCACCGGCGTGCCGGAACTGCTCAACGACCTGCGCCGCCATCATCGCACGCTGCGCGAGACGCGGGCCCAGGGCTTCGTGGCCCAAAGCCGCACCGGCTACCAGCAGGAGCCCCTGCGGCTGGCCGACTGCTTCCTCGAACCCACGTTTCTCTCGGCCACCTACGGCCTGCAAGGGCGCCTCGACTTGCTCCACGAAAGCGCCACCGGGTACGATTTGGTGGAATTGAAAAGCTCCACCAAGGTGCCGCACGCCGAGCCTTGGAGCAACCACGCCGCGCAGGCCCAGCTCTACCGTTTATTGTTGGAATCGGTGTACGGGGCCGATGGCGAGACCGCGGGCCGGGGCCGCACCAGCATTTTGTATTCCAACGCCGCCATTGGTCAGTCGGCCGTGCGCCGCGTCGACCAGGACCAGGACCTGATTGACCGCCTGCTCATGGCCCGCAACCAGTTGGTGGGCATCGAGCTGCAGCTGGCCCGTGCCACCGGCCCGCGCCAAACGGCCCACCTGCTGGCGCCCGTGCTGCACCCCAACCTGACGGCCCTGCCGCCTTTCGGCAAAGCCAAAGCCGAGCGAGTGGCCAACGCCTGGGCCGCCGCCGACCCCGTAGAGCGCGCCTACTGCCTGGAGCTGGTGCGCTTTGCCGCCCGCGAAATGCGCTTGACCCTGCTGGGCGACGAGGCCCGGCCCGGCGACGCGGGTGGCCAAGCCGGCTTGTGGCTGCTGCCCCAGGCCCGCAAGCACCAAAATTTTAGCTTACTCGATGACTTGGTCTTGCTCGAAGACCACTGCAACGCCGACGACGATGCCCGCGAAGGTCTTGGCCCGCACCTGATTTTTCAGCGCCTCGCCGATGGCCGGGAAGTCAACTTCCGGGCCGGCGACACCCTGATACTCTACCCGCGCCGCCGCAACAACAAGGCGGCTGAAAGCGCAGATTCGGCGGAAGTGAGCAGCGTAGCCCAGCTTTCCGTGCTGGATGCGCAGGTGGTGAAAGTGGTGCTGGCCGAGGACCTCGGGGCCAATGGCCAGGTCGTGCTGAGCGTGCGAAACCGCCGGATGGCACCTCGGTATTTGCAGGGCCATTCGCATTGGGCCCTGGAACCCGATACCTACGACACCTTCCGTCGGGAGTGGGCGGGGTTGTCGGCCTTCCTGTGCTTGGCCGCCGACCGCCGGCGCCGCTTGCTGGCCCGCACCGGCCCGCGCGAGCCCGAGGGCTGGACCGCCACCGCGCCGCCCGCCATCACCGCTCCCGATGTGGTGGCCCGTGCCCTGGCCGCGCCCGACTGGTTTGTGCTGTGCGGCCCGCCCGGCACCGGCAAAACCCGCGCCGTGCTGCGCGAGCTGGCCGTCAATCTGTACAAGCAAGACAAACAGGTGCTGCTGGCGGCCTACACCAACCGCGCCGTAGACGAGATATGCGAGCAGCTGGTGCAGGCCGGCTTGCCGTTCATCCGGGTGGGCTCGCGGCTGGGTACGGCGCCGGTATACCGGCCCTATTTGCTCGACAACATGCTGCGCGACTGCACCAGCCGCCAGATGGTGCGCGGCCGCCTTACCACCTGCCCGTTTTACGTGGGCACGGTGGCCAGCCTCCTGGGCAAGCCCGAGCTGTTCCTGCTTAAGCAGTTCGACTTGGCCGTGGTGGACGAGGCCAGTCAGGTGCTGGAGTCGCCCATGCTGGCCCTGCTGGCCAAAGTGCCCAAGTTCATTCTCATCGGCGACCACCGGCAGCTGCCCGCCGTGGTGGCGCAGGAACCCGAAACCAGTGCCGTGGCGCCGGAAGTGGCCCCCTTGCTCCGCGAGGAACTGGGCCTGACCAACCTGCGCAATTCCTATTTCGAGCGCCTGTTCCGGCGGGCTGAGGCGCAGTGGCCCCACGCCCACGGCACCCTGGCCGACCAGTACCGCATGCACGAGGAACTGGCCGCCCTCGTCAATCAGGACTTCTACAACGACCAACTCCGCTGCCCGCTGCCCTGGCAAACCGCTGCGCTGGACCGCAGCAGCTGGCCCGCCCCGGCCACTGCTTTTGCTACCTCCTTGCGCGAGCGCCGGGTGGTTTTCATGCCCACCCGGCGCGTGCCCGAAGACACTTCGATGAAGGAATCGGCCCAGGAAGCTGACCTAGCCGCGCAGGCTGCCTTGTACGTGGTGCAGGGCTACGGCCCACGATTCAACTCCGAAACCACCCTCGGCATCATTGCCAGCTACCGCAACCAGGCGGCGCGCATCCGGGCCCGGCTGGCGCAGCTGGCGCTGGAGCACCAACTGCCCGCGCTCACGCAAGTCAGCGTGGATACGGTGGAGCGCTACCAGGGCAGCCAGCGCGAGGTGATTATCGTGAGCTTTTGCTGCCACCACGAGCACCAGTTAGAGCTCATGGTATCGCCCGACGAAACGAGGCAAGTCGACCGAAAACTTAACGTGGCCCTCACCCGGGCCCGGCACCAGCTGGTGCTGCTCGGCAACGAACAGGTGTTGGCGCGGGCGCCGCACCACGCGGCCCTGCTGGCGCGGGTGCGCTAACACGGTTGCTCAACGTTAGGATTGGAGCCGGCTTCCTTTGAAGTCCTTAAGCCAGCATTGCGCTGGTGGTCTTTTTCAGGCTGGGCACGGCTTGCCACTCGCGCAGCCGCCCGTGCGCCGCGGTGGGCGTGGGCTGGCGGGTGCGCGCCAGCACGTCGGCGTAGGCATCGAGCAGCTTGCGCATGTTGCGCAGGGGCGCGGCCGGCAACTCCGGGAGCAGGGCGTCAAGCGTTTGGCGGAGGGCGTCGTCGGTGGTGGGGCTGATGGCGCGGGCCTGGGCCAGGCCGTCGGTGAGGCGCTGGATGGGGGTGAATTCGGCCGCGAGCAGCCGCCCGAGGGCCTGGCCCGTGGCTGCGGGCACCAAGCGTCCGGTGCCGCTGGCCGCCAGCAGCACTTCCAGGGCCAGGGCCCGGCACACCGGAGCGGAGTGCACCAAACCGCAGGCCAGGAGCACCGAAGCGCTTTCGTCGAAGCGCGGCCCCGGCGCCAGCAAGGAGCGCAAAAAAACACTCATCACATCGCGCCCTTCCGCACCTATGTTGTCGACGCGGCAGGCCGTGCGGAGCAAGTGCCAGTGCAAGGGGCCGGGGTTGTTGGGCAGCAGCGTCAGCAGGAAGGGCAGGTCCGGCGCCAGCGACCACAGGTAGTAGTTCTGCTTCTGCGATAAGCGGGCGTGCAACGAGTAGAGCAGCAGCGGCGAAGGCGGGACCTGGCCCGGGTGGTCGGTGGGCACGTGCAGCTCCTGCCACACATTGGTGACTTCAGGTCGCGCCTTGTTCCAACTCTGCTGGTAGGTGTGCGACTTCCGCTCAAAGCGCCAGTCGGGCTGCCAGGGCTCTGCCAGGCCGGGGTAAGTGCCTTGCGGGCGCAGGCTTTCCAGCGTGTGCTCGGGAAAACGGGTGCGGGCAGCCACGGCGCGCAGCCAGGGCAACGATTCTTCCAGCGGAATAGGGACGCCCGCTGGCTGTTGGTGCTTGAAGGAGACGAGCCGGCCCAGCCGTTCGGTAAAGCTCTTGAGCAGCGTCTTGCCCGCTCCGTCAGTTGCCGGGGCTGCCGGGGCGGTTGCAGCGGGTTCGGGCGCAAAAAACTGCCCCAGCAACTCCCGCAAACCTTCGTGCTGAAGCCGCGGCAGCAGCGCCACCGCCTGCCCGACGTTCGCCTCGGCTTGAATGGCCGTTCGGGCCAGCGCCAAGGCCAAATCGGCAGCATCGGGCAAGACGCCCGCGGCTTGGTAGGCGAGCAGCTTCTCCACCAGCACCGTCGGCGCCACCCAGTGGGGCGCGTGGCTGGGCGAGCTCAGCAGCGGCAGGGTGGGGGCCGTGCGCAAGGCATTCTCCACGGCCACAAACCGGCGCTGTTCCACCCGTAGCAAGGGGTCGGGAATGTTGTAGGGCTGGTCGGAGAGATTAACCAATGCCACCTTCCGCTGGGTAAAACCGCTAAACCAGCTTATCAGCAGTGCCTGCACCAACTCGCGCAGGCCCACGCGTCCACCATTGACGGTGTAATCCTTTAAAATAGCCTCGACTTCGAGCGGGCTTTTGGCATTCAAGGCCCACGGAAAAGCCTGGTGGAGGTAGGGCAGCAGCTGTTGCTGGTAGCCGGCCGGGAAGTGGGGCCGCAACCGCAGCAAGCCGTCGAGCCACCGCTCAAGCGCCAGCGGCGAGGTGTGCTGCAGCACTTCCCCGGTCAAATACAATAGCTCGTGCCAGTCGCTCACCGGGGCAATGGCCGTGGCCTGGGAAATGGCTGGTTGAAAACCAACGAGCGGCGCGTAGGACGAGGAAGCGGCTTCGACGGCTAGCGGTTGGGCTGGGGCCTCCGCCATAAAAGGGGCGAGTGCAACCCGGGCTGCGGGCGAGAACAGGTCGGAATAAAAGCTTATTGCTTCCGTAGTGGCCGTGGCGTCGGCCGCGGTGAGCACGGCCTTTTTGGCGCCCAGCACGCTGGCCAGCAGCTTGGCGGCGCGTTCCTGCACGGCGGCATCGGCATTGGCAAGGGCCGAGGTGGCCAGTTGCGCCACGGTGGGGGCCAGGGCGGGATTCCGTTTCGTCAGCTTCTCCAGGGTGCCGAGCAGGCTCCGCAACGCCGTTTTCAGGTCCTGCCGCGCCATCAAGCCGTCGGCATAAAGCAACAGGGGAGCTGCGTCGAAACCGTCCAAGGGACTAATGGCTTTGAGTTGGTCGAGGGCGAAATTGACCACCAGCGGCAGCGGGTGCGCCAGCAGCTCAACCAGCTCAGCCTGCCGCGCCAATTGTTCTTCGGGGGTGGGGCTTAGCGTCAGAAACAGGTTTTTGAACCACGTTAGCAGCGGGCGGCGGAAGTCGCGGCGCAGGGCCAGCAAGCTGCGCGTGAGAAGGCCGGCGCGGTCGAGGTGCCCCGATTCCGCCAGCGCTGGCAGCAGGGTCAGCCAGGTGATGGCTTCCCGGTCGTTGCCCCGGTAGATGGTGGCCGAATCGACGGGCGTATCGAAATCGAACAGTAACGGCAAGTCACGAGTCAACAGCACGTGGTCGGCTCGCAGCTGGCGCAGCACGTGCAGGTCGTATTCGCGCGCTTTGCCCCGCTGGTCGCGGTTGTGGTGGTTGAGCCAGTGGGCCACCGACTGCGCAAACAGCCACGGCTCATGGCTTATCAGGCCTTCGTCGTTTAATTCGCGCAGCAGTCGGTAGGGAGCGGTGCGCCAGGCGTCGTCCCGGGCCACTCGCTCGAACCAAGCCGTGAGCCAGGTGGGCCGGCTGTGGCGCACCACCGCCCAAAACAGGTCACGGTGATGCGCTTCGTGCTTGTGGTTGTCGAGCTGGAACTGCCACGGCAAGCCGAAACTGCGGCCCAGGCCTTCTTGCTTCGAAAACGTGGCCAGGCCCGCCAGAAACAGCATTGGCTCCTTATCGCGGGGTAGTCGCCGCTTGTCGTCCAGGCGCCAGTCGTTCATTTCCCGGTACAACTGCTTGGTTTTGAGGCGCACCGGCATCACGTCGGCTTTTTCCAGCTGCAACAGGAATTGGACCAAGTCGAGCAGCCCTTGCTTGCGGACAAGTTGTTCGAAAGCTTCAACAGGAGTAGACATAAGGAGCGGGTTAAATGTGGCGGTAAAAAGAGCTGTTTTTTGGAATTGATGACGTTGATTGCGCGATTATCAAGGCGTAAACAGAAGGTAAAAGCCCGTCATGCAGAGCGCAGCGAAGCATCTCGCCCGCCACCAGTGATTCTTTTCACCGACTGAATTACTACCACACGCGAGATGCTTCGCTGCGCTCTGCATGACGGGCAGGGGAGCACCAGCATGCTATCAGGCCAGCAAGTGACTCACAGCGACTTTCAGGCTTGCCGACTTTTGCCAGGTCTGCAAGCGGGTGCGGCTGGATGCGGGCAACTCGCGGTGCGTGCGGTCCCGCAAGCCGGCGTAGGCTTCGAGCAGCTGGCGGGTGTTGCGCGGGGCCTCGGCGGGCATCTCTGGCAGCAAGGCGTCAAGCACCTGCCTCAGGGCGTCATCGGTCACTGCATCCACGGCAAGGAGCGT
This sequence comes from Hymenobacter sp., assembly GCF_036388155.1. Taxonomy (NCBI): domain Bacteria; kingdom Pseudomonadati; phylum Bacteroidota; class Cytophagia; order Cytophagales; family Hymenobacteraceae; genus Hymenobacter; species Hymenobacter sp. The sequence goes on from NZ_DASVSI010000091.1 coordinate 26,219, forward strand.
GGCCAGCCCAGTGGCCAGGCGAGGCACTGGCGCGTAGCCAATGGCCAATTGCTGGCCGAGAATGCGCCCCAGCACCGCCGGCAGCAGGCGACCCTCCGCAACGGCCCGCAGCAACACTTCCTGCGCCAAACTGCGGCACAGCGGCGTGTGGTGAATGAGCCCACTGGCCAGCAAGGCCGTTTCGGCCGTTCCCAAAGCCGGGCCCGGGATGAGCAAAGCCCGCAAAGCCAGCGCCACCACGTCGCGCTCAGTGGCTTCGAGGTTGTCGGCCCAGGCGGCGCTGCGCAGCACTTGGTCGTACAGGGGCGTTGCGTGTTGGGGAACTAAGGCCAGCAGGAAGGGTAAATCATCTGCCATAACTGAATTCTGCTCCCAAGACCCGTGTTGGCTTTTGCCAACCGGCGGCGTGTAGAGCAGCAACGGCGAAGGCGGCGCTTCGGGGGCGCCGCTGTCCCAGGCCAACTCCACAAAGCGGTGGGTTCTGATGTGTCCGGGTCGTTCCGGGTCGGGGTATTGGTTTTCGCGCTGCACCACCGCAAACGCGGAGCGCAAGGGCTGGGCTACGCCAGAATAGTCGTAGCCCAACGCAACGGGCAGCGCGGGGAAGCTACCGGCCGGCAATTTCGTGCGGGCCGCCACGGCCCAGAGCTCCGGCATCGCCTCGGCCACGGCGGTTTGCAGGCTGGCCGGCAGCCGCTGGTCGGCCGCACGGGGTAGCGCGGGCAAGGGCTGGTTGGCCGGACCCAGAAACCACTGCAACAGCGCCCGTAGCCCAGCATCGGCCAGGGCGGGTAGCTGCCGCAAGGCCTCGGCAGTTTCGCTTGGATGCGCATGGGGCGTGCGGGCCAGCGCCACGGCCAGGTCGGCGGGAGCGGGCGGAAGGCCGGCCGCCTGGTAAGCCAGCAGCCGGGCCACCAAGGCGCTCGGGGCCACCCAGTGCGGCTGGTGCGTGGGCGTGCTGAGCAGCGGCAGCGCCCGCCGGTCCCGGAGCAGCGACTCGGCCACTAGGTAGCGCTGTTTCTCGATGGCCAGTAGTGGGTGGGGGATTACGTGGGGGCTTTTTAGGTCCGCGCTTTCCACCCGCGCAACCGTGAAGTCGGTGGCCCAGGTGAGCAGCAGCGCCTGCACCATTCCTGCGTGCCCGTAAACGTGCACCGGCTCCCTCAACATGGCTGCTACTTCCGCTTCCGAAGCCTTTTTAATTTCTGGAAACAGCTGTGCCAGGTAGGGCCGTAGCTGCTCGGCAAACGCAGCCGGCCATTGCACGTTCAGGCGCAGCAAGCCATCGAGCCAACGCTCCGTGGCGGCCGGGTCGCGGTGCTGCAGCACCTGCCCCGTGAGGAATAGCAGCTCGTGCCAGTCGGCAACCGGCACGATGGCGGTGGCGGGCGTGAGCTTGGGGATATATTGCCCGGCTGGCGCATAAACGGCCGTTTCCGCCGCCTCATCAATTGGCTCCCAGGTAGTCAGCCAAGCTGCTAGGGCCGTGCGAGCCGGCGCCCCCAGTAGGTCAGCGTGGTAGGCAATGGCGGCCACGGCTGCCGCAGATTCTTCGGCATTAAGCAATGGTTTGGGTGCGGCCAGGAGGCCCGCCAGACCCTTGGCCGCGCGTTCCTGCACAAGGCCATCGGGGTGGGGCAGGGCGGCGGCCAGCAGCTGGGCCACAGCTGGCGCGTGGGCAGCATTCTGCTTTGGTAGCTTTAGTAAGGCCGCCAGCAGCGTGCGCATGCCGGTTTTCAAGTCAGGCCGGATGAGCAAGTTGTCGGCGAACAGCAGGAGCGGGGCCAGAGCAAATTCCGGCTCCGACAACATATCTTTCACTTGCTCGAGGGCAAAATTGACTACCAGCGGTTGGGCGTGGGGAAGCAGTTCCAGTAGCTCGGCTTGTAGGGCCAGCCGCTCGGCGAGGCTCGGTTGCAACGCCAGAAACAAGTTTTTAAACCACGTCAGCAGCGGGCGGCGGAAGTCGCGGCGCAAGGCCAGCAGGCAGCGCGTGAGGATGTCGGCGCGGTCGAGGTGGTAGCCGGAGGAAACAAGGCGTAGGATAATTTCTCGCCACGTTACTCGGGTCCAGACCTTCCGCTCGACCGTCATCGATACGACCGTGTCGAGGTTTACATCAAAATCAAAGAACGATGGGATTGCCCGCTCAACGAAAACAGGACTATCGACTATTCTTTGATAAATAAGGTCTTCAAAGGAAGGAAGTGATTCAGCCTCGGTTTGGAGTAGATTATTGAAACGAGATTTAATTTCATTGAAACTAAGTTTTTGCTCTGAGGTGAGCGCAACCTGGTTGTTTTCGTAACTGCTGAATTGCCGCAGCATACTAGCTTCCGTGCCGTACTTAATCAGAGCTTCGCAGGCTGATGCGGCAACAAAGCGTGGTGAAGGAATAAGAAAGCCGGATTGCTCAAATCCCAGTAACACCTCAAAATCCAGCGGTTGAAGGAATCTGTTTTGAGTGTTATCGCCCAACCATATTTCCAGCCAATTCGGTTTTTGATGAGCAAAGAGGTTGTGAACAATGGCTAGTCGTGCGTCGTGCGGTAAATAGCCTTCGCCACCATGAAACAATAGAGTGGGATTAAGCATAGTCAGCTGATTAGCAAAAGGAGTCGTCAGCGCCTCTTTGCTTGAATACGTGCCAAGACCAGCGAAAAAAAGCATCTCCAATTGCGAGTTGGTACCAGTGCTTCCCCATGTGACGGCCCCTAACTGTCGGTTTTCAGAAAGTTCTTTATTGAGTGTCCGGGTCTTCTCTCGCACGGCCACTACATCCTTCTTTTCCAGGGCCAGCAGGAACGGCACCAACTCCTGGACGCTCTTGTGGCGGATAATCTGCTCAAACTCGTCAACGGCAAGGGCAAGACTCATGAGATTACGGGGTTACTCGGCTAAGGAAAACAGGCTTGAAACGCAGAGCCTGAACCCTACAAAAACCGCATCTGAGCTGCTAGAATGTGCTTGCACGGCCCGCGCTGCCCCTGGTTGCCAGTAAACCAGGGGCAGGTGCAGCGCGGCGGCTCAGAGCCGCCCACCACCACGGTGTGCCACACGCCGGTCCCGCGCACCCGCGCCTCGGTGCGCCCGCCTGCGCCAATGCCCACCAGCTGCACGTCGTCGGACGCTTCGAGCAGGGCGCGGGCGTTTTTCAGCCGGGGGTTTAGCTTCACGATGCGCTCCATCTTGAAGGGCAGGCGGCGGTAGAAGTAGTGGTTTTCGGCCAGGTCGAACCCCAGCAGGCCCATGGCCGAGAGGCTGGCGCACAGCCGGCCCACGGTGTCGGGCGCCAGGTCGTGCTCCATCGCAAACAGCGTCGGGTTGAAAGTCTCATTTCCCCGAAACAGGTTGTTGGCGCCCACAATCCACTCGGCGGGCAGTTCGTCCATCAGCGTGTCGAGCTGGTTGCCTTCGCCCGAAAAACCGCGGTTGACCTCCGCCGACAGGGCCAGCACGAACTCCTGCCCGCCGCCCATGGCCAGCACGAAAGCCGCCGCCTGTCCGTCGGCCGTGCCAAATACCCGCGCGCCCTCGCACAGCGGCAACAGGCCTTCGAGCAGCCGCAGCCGGTGCACGCCGCCCACCCGCACCGCGCCGGCGCTGCCCACCGGCGAAAAGCTCGGCCGGGGCCCGCGCAGCACCAGAAAGAAGTCCGATTTGGCCGTGCCAGCTGGGATGCTTTGCACCAATTGCACGGCCTGCACGCGGGTGAGGGCCATTTTCTCTTCCATCACGGCCAGGTAGCCCTGCACCGCGGTCAGGCCCTTAATCCAGCGCTCGGGCAGGGCCACTTTGCGCTCCGTCACCTTGCCGGCGGCGCGTTCCAGCACCACTTCTTTTTCGCCCACGCTCAGCAGCACCGGCTCGGTGCGCGAGATGCGGGCCAAGGCGTTCACCATCGGCTCGTTGAAGTCAACATTGGTCGTGCCGCTGCTAAGAAACTCGCCATCCAGCGCGTCCGGGCCCAGGTCGAGCCGCGCATACACGCCGTTGCAGGACGAGAAAGCCTCGAACCGCAGCATGCCCGCGCCGGCCGTTACAATGGGGTCGCGCAAGACGGCGCTTTGCGGTACGAAACGCGAGGCCACCACCTTGGCTAATGTGGTTAGCCCACGAGCCGCAAGCCAGGAGTCGCGCAGCCGGCCCCAGAAGAAACAAGAAGCTCCCGCAGGCGCGTCTTCGGCATACGCGGCGAGTGAAAGCGTATTGCCTTCGTGGCTGTGCTTGAGGGCAGAAGGCTGGGCGTAGGCGTAGGCAAAATCTGACATGATGGATGCAGGCGAAAGTTGGAAGTGGAGGCGGCGTGCACTGCTGCTGCCGTAACATCTGCTGCAAACATAAGAGGAAATGCCATAACAATATGCTAAAAATATTGGTACCAATGTAAGTGCTTGACTAAACGACTATTATTTTTAGTAAATCGAATTACTTTTAGGGAAATAGTCGTTGCTAAGTCGTTGGTTAGGTAAGCACTTGCTGTTTGCTAAAGCCGTAACATTACCCACAGATTAAAAAACGCCCCCGGCCTTCGCACGGGTGCGAAGGCCGGGGGCGCTGCAAAAGGAAAGCGCGTGCTAGCTCGTGAATTACTGTATGTCGACCAGTTCCACTTCAAACCGAAGCACCGTGTTGGGGGCGATGCTGGTGCCGACGCCCCTGGGGCCGTAAGCCTGGCCAGAGGGAATGAGGACTTCCGCCTTCTCACCCTTGCGCATTAGTTTGATGCCCTCCTCAAAGCCAGGAATGACCTGATTGCGGCCAATGACAAACTTCAAGGGGGTGTTTCCCTGCTTGGCGGAAGAGTCGAAAATGGTGCCCGCGGCGTCGAGCAGCCGGCCAGTGTAAAGCACCGAAACCGTGGTGCCCGCGGCGGGGAGCGCAGCCGCCGGGTTGGTCGTGACGGGCAGGAGATACACCCCGGAGGGTTGTTTTTGAGCGGTGGTGATGTTTTTATCGGTCAGGTACTTCGTAATGAGGGCATCATCTACCGCTTTGAAGTCCACCACCTCGACCTCGAAGCGTATCACGGCGTTCGCGGGAATGCCCGTAGCGCCCCTCGACCCGTACGCCAGAGCGGAAGGAATGATGAGTTCGGCCTTGTCGCCAATGTTCATCAACGCAATGCCGGCCTCGAAGCCCGGAATCAATTGGTTGGCTCCCACCACGAAGGTGACGGGTACGTTGTTGTACTTGGCAGAAGCATCGAACACCGTGCCGGAGGCATCGAGCAAACGCCCCGTGTACAGCACCGACGCGTAAGAGCCCACGGTAACCTTCGCGCCGTTGGGATTCTTGGAGATGGGCTGAAAATAAAAGCCCGAGGGCTGTTTCACCGCCGTAGTGATGTTGTTATCGGCCAGGTATTTTTTGATGATTTCATCATCAATGCCGCTGTAATCCTTGATTTCGGGGTCGTCCTTGCGGCAAGACGTGGTGAAAAGGGAAGCCGCTACTAAAGCGACCAAGTAGAAAAAACGAAACGCTACTCGGTAAACGGGGATGGTCATGGGGTGATTCTTAATGTAAGAGGGAGAAGTTCAGTAGGAGGGGTGCGCAAGTGGGTTCCACATAAGCAAATAAGGTGCCCGCCGGTTCCCCGGTTGCCCGGACCCAGGTGGCTATTTCAGGGCAGCCAGCACGCGCTTAATCAGCTCATTAGGGTTGCCATTGTGCCAGCGCCACACCACCACCACATCGTGTTCGGGGTCGACCCATATGGTGTTCTGGCCGGCGCCCAGGGCGGCGTAGCTCGTGGCCGGGGCATCGGGCCAGGCTTTTTGCTCGGTGTTGAGCCACCAGAGGTAGCCGTAGTCGGGGCCAACGGGGCCGCGGGTAGTGGCTTGCTTCACCCAGGCCGAAGACACCAGCTGGCGCCGGCCCCAGCGCCCCTGCCGAAGCATGAGGTAGCCGAACCGGGCTTCGTCGCGCGCGTTGATGACCAGCCCGCCGCCCCAGCGCGTGCCCCCGCTCACCGAAGGCATCGCCTTGCCCTTGACCGTGGCCACGGCGTTGGGGTAGGGCACCCACCGCCACGAGCCGGACGCCCCAATGGGGTCCATGACCTCTTTTTTCAATACCTCGGGCAACGGCTTTTGCCAGACGCGCAACAACGACAGGGCCAGGCGGTTGACGCGCACGTCGTTGTATTCGTAGTAACTGCCGGGGGCTTGCAACGCGCGGGGCTTGCGCTCGCCCTTGCCAAAGGCTTCGCGGCCGATGAAATTGGCGTTTTTGCCCCACAGCTCGCCTTCCCATTCGCTGGTTTGGCGGGCGTGGTGCTCCCAGGTTATCAGGCGGTTGTGTTCCGAGTCGTAGCCTCCGTCCTTGACGTAGTTGGCCACCGGGTCGTGGACGTCCTTGATGAGGCCGCGGTCGATGGAAATGCCCAGAATGGTGGCCAGAAAGCTCTTGGCCGCGCTGTAGGTGGGGTCCGGTCGCTGGGTGTCGCCCCACTCGGCCACAATGTAGCCGTGGCGCAGGACCAGGCCGTTGGTCGCGGCGCGGCTGGTGGGCATGGGCCCGAGCAGCTTGCCAAAAATCTCCTCCTGCGTGGAGAAATTGGGCGTCATTTGGGTCGTTTCCTGGGTGCGGGCAAAGGCCACGGCCGAGTCGAGGCGGGCCGCATCGAAGCCGGCTTCGGCGGGCGTTTGGTGCTGCCAGGCGTCGCCGGCCGCCGGGAAATAAGCCGCCTGAGCAGCAATGCCTGGTGCCGAAGTGGGCTGGCGGGTGCAAGCCAACGCGGGCAGCAAAACGACGAGCAGGTATTTGCGAAGCATAGCAGAGTAAAGCAGGCGCAGGCGAGGCGCTTTCCTCGTGGAAATTTATCGAAAGTAGTACCCCGTGGTTTTATCCCAACCAGCAAGACCCGCGCAGTTCCGCTGCTACCAAAGCAGCTGCGCTCGCCCGAAATGGCCGTAAAAAAACCGGGAGGTAGCTGTGCCGCCACCTCCCGGATGTTGGAGTCTTCTGATTCCGCAAGTTTTAGCGCACGTCGACTAATTCCACTTCAAAGCGCAAAACGGCGTTTTTGGGGATGGCACCCGGTGCGCCCCGCTCGCCGTAGCCCAAGGCCGAGGGGATGAGCAGCACGGCCTTTTCGCCTTTGCGCATCAGGGCAATGCCTTCGTCCCAGCCCTGAATTACCTGGCCCTGGCCCAGCACAAAATCGAAGGGCGTGTTGCCCCGCCGCGAGGTGGCGTCAAACACGGTGCCGTCCATTAACGCGCCGGTGTAGAGCACCGAAACGGTTTTGCCGGCTACGGCTTTGGTACCGGTTGGGACCGACGAAACCGGCACGTAGTAGAGGCCCGAGCCCTGGCGCTGAGCATCGGATATGTTGTTTTTAGCGATGTAATCCTTGATGATGTTCTCATCAATTTTAACGTAGTCTTTGTCTTTATCGCAGGCTGACAAGAACAGCGCGCCGGCGCTCAGCAGCACCAGAAAAAAAGACCGAAACCTAGCCGCAGCAAAAGAAATATTCATAGGGTGTTTTTTCTAAAATTAAGGCATTATCGCTGAATAATTCGAGGGTGCTAACCAACGAAGGCGGTCCCCTTGCCGGTGCTGGGAGTGGTTCAAGGCTGTTCCAACACGGGCACCGTGGCGGGCACGGGCTTGCGCTTGTAGAAGTACAGAATCAGCAGCGGGAGCAGCGTGAGCTCGGCCACTACGCCGAACAGCAGGGTCAGGCCAATGAGCAAGCCCACGTAAAAAGTGCCGTCGAACTTGGAGAACAGCAGCGTGCTGAAGCCGCCCACCAAGATGAGGGAGGTGGTGATGACGGCCTTGCCGGCCAGCAAATACGTGCGCCGGACGGCCTTGAAAATGTCGGGCTCTTTGCCCAGGGTGAGGCGCAGCTTGCTGATGAAGTGAATGGTGTCGTCGACGGCAATGCCAAAGGCAATGGTGAAGATGATGCTGGTGCTCACTTTCATGTTGACGCCAGCCAGGCCCATCACGCCCGCCACAATGATGATGGGCAGCAAGTTGGGGATGAGCACGACGATGGTCATGCGCACCGACTTGAACAGGGCCAGCACGATGAGCGTGACCATGAGCACGTCGATGGCCATGCCCTGAATCATGTTCAGGGTCAGGTTTTCGTTATTTTTGTCGATGAGGTTGGACGAGCCCGTGAGTCGCGTGGTGAGCACCGTGCTGTCGACGGTGCTGCGCAAATGGCGGCGCAGTTCGGCGTTCAAAGCGTCGGCCCGGACGCTGCCCACGTCGGCCATGCGGCCGGTGAGCCGCCCGGCCGAGCCATCGGGCAGGGCCAGGGCGCTGAACTCGGCTTTTTTGCGGAACAGGCGCAGCTTGCTGCGCAGGCGCGCTAGTTCGACGGTGTCGGCGGGCAGGCGGTACTCGGCCAGTCCGCCGCCGTTTAGGGCCTTGCGCACCGACTTCACCAACGTGACGGGCGAGGCGGCAAAGCGCAGGCCGTAGGTGTCCTGTAAATACTTCTCGATGCGCTCGGTTTCCCGGAGCACGGCCAGGTCGTAGATGTCGCGGCCGGGCGCCGGCTTCAGCTCCAGCTCGAAGGGGCGCACGCCGGCAAACTGACGGTCGAAAAAGGCGAAATCCTGCCGCACGGGGTCGCTTTTCGACAAATCATCGAGCAGGGACGAGTTGATGCGTACCCGCGTGCTCAGCCCAATGGCCGTGGCCAGCACCAGCCCGCTGACGGTGAAAATCAGCCGGCGGCGCAGCAGCACCGTGCGAAACAAGCGGCCCAACACGCCGTCCCAGTTGTGGCCCTGGCGCCGCGGCTCGCGCAGCTGGGGCTTGCCCAGCAGCACCAGCATGGCCGGCAGCAGCGTGAAGCTGAGCACAAACGCCAGGATGACGGCAATGCCGGTGAACAGGCCGAAGTTGTGAATGGGCCGGATGGTGCTGGTCATCAGCGTGAAAAAGCCCAGGCTGGTGGTAAGCGCCGACAGCCCCGAGCCAAACCCCGACTCCTTAATGGTGACGCGCAGCGCGTCTCGTTTGCTGGCGCCGTAGCCCAACTCGCTCACGTAGCGGCTGATGATGTGGATGGTGTCGGACATGCCCACCACAAAGAGCATGAGCGGGAGCAAGGCCGTCATCAAATCAATGCTCACCCCAAAGGCCGACATCAGCCCCAGGCCCCACAGAATGGTGCCCAGCACCACAATGAGCGGCAGCACCACGCCCCACCACGTGCGAAACGTGAGCCACAAGAGCCCCGTGACCAGCAGCACCGACAAAGACATGAACACGACCAGCTCCCATTTCAGGCGGTCGACAAACACGGACTGGGCCACCACTTTGCCGGCAAAATGCACCCGCTCTTCGGGCAAGCCCAGGCGGGCCAGGCCGGCGTGCAGGGCCGCAAAGAGGGAGTCGCCGGGCGGCTTCTTTAGGTCGGGGGTGAGCTGCAGCACCAGGGCCACCGCCCGCGCATCGGGGCTGAACACGTTGCCCACCAGGCCGGGGGTGCGGTATATCAGCGTGGAGTCGTCGGCGCGTTGGGTGGGGTTGCTCTGGTATTGGTCGGCGTGCAGGTAGGGCAGGCTGAAAACGCCCAGGCCCTCGACCACGGTGTTGGCCAGGGTGGTGGGGGAGGCGACTTGCAACACGTGGCGCTGGCGGCGCGCCAGCTGCGTGAGCGAATCTATTTGCCTGAGAAAGGCAGGGTCGAAGGCGGTTTTGCCGGGCGGCGCTTCCACGCCCAGCAGCAGGTAGTCGTTGTCGTTGCCGAAGCGTTGGGTGTAGCCCTGGTAGTAGTCCAGGTCGGGGTCGCCGGCGGGGTAGAAATCGTTGAAATTGTAGTTGAAACGCAGCTGGGCGACAAAGTACCCGCTCAACGCGGTGAGCAGGCCCAGCACGAGCAGGGTAAGTTGGGCAATACGGCGAAGGGACATGGAAAGGCGCTCGCAGACGCGGGCGTCTGCATCATCAATTCGGCGACGTAGTCTGGCTTTCGGAACGGCTCCGGGCCCTGGGGTGTCGCAGGTATCAGCAACGCTTCGATTTCGGCAATTGTTTCGGCGGCTCGCTCATCGGTTGCGTCACGACGGGTGCAACACCGCGGCGGTCGGGCCCGGCCGTATTACTTTTTTTACACGGACTACTAATTATAGTAGGAGGTCGTTTATCGGCGTGGAAGCAGGTCGGAAGCCGCCCATCTTTATGGTTTATTTCACCAAAAAGAATTGGTTTCCCTTATGAAAAGAGCTCTATTCTTTACTGCTGCCCTCTACTGCCTCATCTGCGCTGCCCACGCCCAAACGCCTAGCCGCGACTTGTCGAAAGCCGTCCTGAAAAACAATGCCGCCGCTGCCGAAACGCTGCTCAGCGCCGGCGCCAACCCCAACGCCGCCATTGAAGTGGTGCCCGGCTTCCCGACGACCTACCTCATCACGGCCGCTTCCAACAACAGCCTCGACCTGGTGAAGCTGCTTCTCCGGCACAAGGCCCTGGTAAACCAGCCCGACGGCTTCAAAGCCACGGCCCTGATGGCCGCCGCCGGCAAAGGCAACAAGGCCATGGTGGAGCTGCTGCTGGCCAGCGGCGCCGATGTGCGGGCCAAGGACGACGACGGCAAAGACGCTCTCGCCCTGGCCCGGGAAAATGGCAGCGCAGAAGTCATCGCCCTGCTGGAGCAGAAAGTGAAATAGCCCGCTCCTTGCCGCTAACAAGCGGTGACTCTGCTGTATATTAGGGCCAACTAACGGGCCCATTTCCGCGGTCTATCCTCCTCATACCTGCATTTATCATGAAAAAATCCCTGCTCGCCCTCGCCCTGTTTGCCTTCGCTGGCACCACCGCTTTTGCCCACGACGGCCACGACAAAGACGGCAAAAAAGGTAAGAAAGAGTCTTGCTCGACTTCCAAGAGCATGGCCGGCGGTGCCTGTTGCATGAAAAAAGACACCAAAACGGCCGCTGTGAAGCCCGCCGTGAAAGCACCCGCCACGGTGAAGCTGTAGGCGTTATTGGCCACGGCCATTCCCTAATAAAACATAAAGCCGCCTCAGCAATGAGGCGGCTTTTTTGATGGGGGCTACGCGCTTCCAACTAACCAGACCAAGCCCATCTTACAAATTGTCACGCGCATCAATGCTCCTCAAAAAATCTGCTTTTCCAGCTCCTTCAACTCCTTTTGTACTCCTTGGGCGTGCTGCCGGTCTGGCTTCGGAAAAAGCGGCTGAAGCTGCTTTGGTCGCTCTTGCCGAGCTTGTAGCTTATCTCGTTGATGGTCAAGTCGGTCTGTTTGAGCAGGGTTTTGGTTTCGAGCACGAGCATGTCATCGAGGATGCTTTGGGCCGACTTGCCGGTGATGGCCTTTACGCACTTGTTGAGGTGGTTGGGCGACACGGCCAGGTGGCCGGCGTAGGCGGCCACGGTTTGCATCTCGTAGATGTGCTGGGTTAGCGCATTTTTGTACAGCTCCAGAATGCGGCCGGCGGAGTTCAGCACCGGCTTTTCCGCGGGGTTGGCGTGGCGCTTCAGCTCGGCAAACAAAGCCAGCAAGTAGGCCCGGATGATGTCCAGCTTGTCGGGCGCGTCGCTGTGGTATTCGGCTTCGAGGCGGTCCAGGATGGCCAGGGCGGTGGTTCGGGTGGCGGCCGATACGTGCACCAGCGGGTTGCCCGTAAACTGCAGAAACGGCAGCGCTTGCAGCACGTGCAGCGGCACGAAGTTCCGGAACACCAAGTCGAGGTCGAAATGGCAATAAAAGCCCGTCACGTCGGCGCTCATGAACTCGTGCGTCGTGATGTGGTAGGCGGGCAAAAAGAAAAACGTATTTTCCTCCACCAGAAAGCCATCCAGCCCCTTGCTGCGGCCGGTGCTGCCGCCGGTGAGGAAGATGAAGTCGTGCACCGTCTTGCGATGCGGCGGCAGCGGAAACAGCATGTGGTCGATGTACTGCTCCAACCGGTTGACGTGGAAAATGTCGTGAATGGGCAGGTTTTCGGGCTGCCATTCGGACACGGCTAGGAAGTGGTGCGCCGCGAGGCCCGCCGCAGTCAGCAAGGGTACTTGTTCCACTTTCATACGCACGCAACTAGCAGCAATGGTTTCTGTATGAGTACTTCACCCATCCCCTCATCCTCATCTGGCGTCCGCGCAGCGAAGGACCTTCCCACGTTGGCGACGAGCTGGATGGCTCAAGACGTTCTCACGAAATACGGTCCTTCGCTGCGTACAGGATGACAGGAGGAAGGAAAACGGGTGTACAGAAACTGAAATTACGCGCTACACCCGCTCAATAATCACGGCGTAGCCTTGCCCCACGCCAACGCACATCGTCACCAGCGCGTAGCGCTTCTGTTGCTTGTGCAGCTCCAGAGCGGCGGTGTTCAGGATGCGGGCGCCGCTCATGCCCAGCGGGTGGCCCAGCGCGGTGGCCCCGCCGTTGGGGTTGATGCGCGGGTCGTCGCCGCTCAATCCCAGCCCGCGGATGCAGGCCAACGCCTGCGCCGCAAAGGCTTCGTTGAACTCAATCAGGTCAACCTGGTCGAGCGTTAGGCCGGCCTTCTTCAAGGCCAGCTGCGTGGCCGGCACCGGCCCGATGCCCATGAAGCGCGGCTCGACGCCCGCCACGCCCATGCTCACGATGCGGGCGCGGGGCGTGAGGCCGTGCGTTTTGAGGCCTGCTTCCGAGGCCAGCAGCAGGGCCGCCGCGCCGTCGTTCAGGCCCGAGGAGTTGCCGGCGGTCACGCTGCCGGTTTTGCGGAAAGCCGGCCGCAGCTTGGCCAGGCCGTCCAGGGTGGTGTTGGCTTTGATGAACTCGTCGTGCTCGAACAACACGGGCTCGCCCTTGCGCTGCGGAATGGGCACGGCCACGATTTCCTCGGCAAAGCGGCCGGAGTCGCGGGCCCGGGCGGCCCGCTGGTGCGAGTCGTACGCAAACCGGTCCTGGTCTTCGCGGCTGATGCGGTCGCGCTCGGCCAGGTTTTCGGCGGTTTCGCCCATGGCGTCGGTGCCGTAGAGCTCCTCCATCCTGGGGTTGACGAAGCGCCACCCGAAGCTGGAATCGGCCATTTGGGAGTCGCGCCCAAAGGCGGCGCTGGCCTTGGAAATGACCAGCGGCCCCCGGGTCATGTTTTCCACGCCCCCAGAAATAAACAGGTCGCCGTCGCCGCACTGAATGGCGCGGGCCGCCGCCATGCTGGCCGAAAGGCCCGAGGCGCAAAGCCGATTCACGGTTTCGCCGGGGACGGAAGGGGGCAGGCCGGCCAGGAGCAGGGCCATGCGCGCCACGTTGCGGTTGTCTTCGCCGGCCTGGTTGGCGCAGCCCAAGATTACGTCGGCCACCGCAGCCGGGTCAGCCGTGGGGTTGCGGCGCAGCAACTCTTGCAGCACCAGGGCCGCCATGTCGTCGGGCCGTACCGGGGCCAGGCTGCCGCCAAAGTTGCCAATCGGCGTGCGGATGCCATCCACTAGATAAGCTTGGTTCATGGGGAAGGGACTAGAAGGACGTTACGTGGCCTGTTTTGGTATTGAACACGCCGCTCAAGTTGTCATACCGAATGTAGACCGGTCATGCTGAGCGCAGCCGAAGCATCTCGCCCGCTTCGTTTAGTTAGTATTGCGGTAGAGATGCTTCGACAAGCTCAGCATGACCGTTCTGTTTGAGGCGTTGACTACTCTGACGCCGGTTTTCCTCCGTTTTTAAGCTGCTTCATGAATTCGCTGAAAGCTGGCCGGAACTCCGCGAAGAGCGGGTGCTCACGGTTTTTGAGCATCACTTCGCCAAAGAGCTTCAGGCCGATGGCGAACTCGGTGGCCTGGCCCGGCGTGGCGAAAAGCTGACGGCCTTCCAGGCGCTCAATGATTTGAAAGATGTCGTCGTGGTTGTCGAAGTTTAGCTCCAGCGGGGCGTGGGTGGGCTGCTCAGGCGCGGCCGGAGCCAGGTGTTCGAGGCGGAGGCGGTAGTGGTGGGCGCGTTTGGCCATGATGCTAGGCCACAGAGGGCGTGAGAACCGATTCACGAAGCAGCTCTTCGAAGTGGGCGCTGGTCTTGGCCCGCACCTCTTCGAGCGTTGCGCCGGGCATCAGCTCAGTTAAAATTAGCCGGCCTTGTTCGTAGGCGAAGACAGCCAGCTCGGTAATCACCAGGTCGACGGCGCCGTAGGCCGTGACCGGCAGGGCGCAGGCCGGGACGATTTTGGAGCTGCCGTCGGGGTTGGTGTGGGTGAGGGTGATGATGAGTTTTTTGGCGCCCGAGGCCAGGTCCATGGCCCCGCCCACGCCCAGCAGGGGCTTGCCGGGCACGGCCCAGTTGGCCAGGTTAGCGGCTTCGTCCACCTCCAGGCCGCCCATGATGGCGGCGTCGACGTGCCGGCCGCGTATCATGCCGAACGACTCGGCGCTGTCGAAGTAGCTGCTGCCGGGCAGGGCCGTGACCGGAATCTTGCCGGCGTTCACCGGGTAATGCATCGCGCCCCCGCCGTCGGCCGGGGCGGGGCCCACGCCCAGCATGCCGTTTTCGGTGTGCAGCAGGAGGCCGTGGGCGGGCGTGATGAGGTCGGCCACCAGCGTGGGAATGCCGATGCCCAGGTTCACGACGTCGCCGGGGCGCAGCTCGGCCAGGGCGCGGCGGGCCATGTTCAGGCGCGGCTCGTCTACGCGCTTGGCCGTGCCCACGGCGGCGGAAGAGCCCAAGTCTTCTGCGGTGAGGTGGGCCAGCACGAGGTAGTCGACGAAGCAGCCGGGCGTGTGAATCTGGTTGGGGTCCAGCGCGCCCACGGGCACAATTTCCTCTACTTCGGCCACCACGAGGTCGGCCGCCGTGGCCATGGCACGGTTGAAATTCTGCTCGGTGAGGCGGTAGGTAAGGTTGCCGGCCGTGTCGGCTCGCCAGGCCCGGATGAACGCCACGTTGCCCCGGATGCCCTTCACAAACACCTGCTCCACGCCATCGAGCAGCTTGGTTTCCTGGCCTTCGGCAATGAGCGTGCCGGCCGCCGTGGGCGTGTAGAACCCGCCAATACCCGCTCCGCCGGCCCGAATGGCCTCCGCCAGCGAGCCCTGCGGCAGCAGCTCGTACTCCACCGCGCCGGACTGGGCCGCCTTCACGGCGTCGGGGTTGCTGGTGAAGAATGAGCCCACCATTTTCCGGATTTGCCCGTTGCGCAGCAGCCGCCCTCCCCCAATGCCCGGCTCGCCCACGTTGTTGCCGATGAAGGTGAGGTTTCGGGTGGCGGTTTCGGCCAGGGCGTGCATGAGGTGCACGGGGTTGCCCGTCATCCCGAAACCGCCCTGGAGCAGCGTGTCGCCGTCTTTCACCAGGGCGGCGGCTTCGGCGAGGGTAAGTTGAGGTACCGTTTTCATGGGGTGGGTTTTGATGTTATTCTTCTAGCGGGTCGCCTTACGCGTGAACCTCACCCCCTAGCCCCCTCTCCAAAAAAGAGGGGGAACTAGCTCTAGAATTAGACTAAATTTTAGAGCTAAGGCTAAAAACTAGTTCCCCCTCTTTTTTGGAGAGGGGGCTAGGGGGTGAGGTTCACGCGAGGGCTACCCCTTCGCTCGCCCGGTGCGAGGCCATGCCCACGTAGTTTTCCGCGAGCACCCGGGAGGCGGCTTCGCAGGTCGTGAGCAGGTCGAAGCGGGACTGCTGCAGGTATTGGTCGAAAGCCGGCTTGCCGGGCAGCAGGTGCAGCATTTCGGTCATGTAGTTGGAGAATTCCTGCACCCGCCACACCCGGCGCATGCAGGCGGCCGAGTAGCCGCGCAGCAAGGCATCGTCCCCGTCCTGGTAGTGGGCGCGCAGGGCGTCGAACAGGTTTTTGGTGTCGGCCACGGCCATGTTGAGGCCCTTGCCGCCGGTGGGCGGCACGATGTGGGCCGCGTCGCCGGCCAAGAACAGGCGCTCGTACTGCATGGGCTCGGTCACGAAGGAGCGCATGGGGGTGATGGTTTTTTCAAGGATGGGGCCTTCTTGCAAGGTCCAGCCCGCGGTGCCCAGCCGCTGGTGCAGCTCGGCCCAGATGCGGGCGTCGGGCCAGTCGTCCACGGTGTCGGCAGGGTCGCACTGCACGTAGAGGCGGCTGATTTCGCTGGAACGCATGCTGTGCAGGGCGAAGCCGCGCTCGTGGAAGGCGTAAATCAGCTCGTCGGTGCTCGGGGCCACGCGCGCCAGGATGCCCAGCCAGCAGTAGGGGTACACCTTGTCGTAGGTCTTGAAAAAGCCCGCCGGCGCCGCCTGCCGCGCAATGCCGTGGAAGCCGTCGCAGCCGGCCACGAAGTCGCATTCCAGCGCCAGCGCCTCGCCCTGATAGGTATAATGAATAGTGGGTGAGTCGGTTTCCAGGCCCTCAATCCGGGTGGCGTCGGCCTCAAACAAGATGGTGCCCCCGGTGTCCAGCCGCCGGGCAATGAGGTCTTTGATGACTTCGGGCTGGGCGTAGATGGTGACGTGGGCGCCGCCCGTGAGCTCGGCGAGGGCCACGCGGTGGCGCTGGCCGTTGTAGCTCAGCAGCACGCCGTCGTGCACCAGGCCCTGGCGGTCGAGGCGGGCAGCGGCGCCGGCTTCGCGCAGCAGGTCCACGGTGTTTTGTTCGAGCAAGCCGGCGCGCTGCCGGGTTTCGACGCGCTGGCGGCTGCGGTTTTCCAGCACCACCGACGAGATGCCCTGCTGGTGCAGCAGCTGCGACAAAAGCAGCCCGGCCGGCCCCGCCCCAATAATGCCGACCTGCGTGCGTCGGGGCTGCGAAGTGGAAGTTTTCATGTTCGAGCGCTCACTTAAAATCAATTCCCAATTCCACAAACACCCGCTCGGCCGCGTGGTAGGCCCCATTGGCCGCTGGCAGCCCGCAGTAGATGCCGCTTTGCAGCAGCACTTCCTTGATTTCGGCCACCGTGACGCCGTTGTGCAAGGCCGCCCGCACGTGCATCCGGAATTCTTCTTCGCGATTGAGGGCGATGAGCATGGCGAGGGTAATGAGGCTGCGCTCGCGCCGGGCCAGCTCCGGCCGGGTCCAGACTTCGCCCCAGGCGTAGCGGGTGATGAAGTGCTGAAAGTCCCCGTTGAAGGCGTTGACATTGCCAGCCGTCCGGTCAACGTGCGCATCGCCCAGCACCTGGCGGCGCACCGTCATGCCGGCCTCGTAAGTTTCGTCCTGGTTCATGGGAGGGAGGGTAGGGTTAGTGGGCCGCTTTGCTGCTTGCTAGGCCGTCATGCTGAGCTTGTCGAAGCATCTCTACCGCTTCGTTGCAATGACTTTGTTTACTGCTGCGGTAGAGATGCTTCGACAAGCTCAGCATGACGGCCTTTTTTTGTTATTAATTCTGATAATCAATGGCTTAATGCAGAAAAAAGCGCAACAGCGCGCCGGTGAACATGGGCGCGGCCTCCACGTTGGCGAGGTGGGCGGCGGGCAGGGGCAGCAGGTGCGCGTGGGGGATGTGCGTTTCCAGAAACTCGCCATCGGCCACGGTCGTCACGCAGTCGTGGGTGCCGGCCAGCACGTAGGTGGGCACCGAAATGCGGCGCACCGCTTGCCAGAAATCGGCGTCGCGCACGGCCGCGCAGCAGGCCACGTAGCCGGCCGCCGACGTGGCGCTAAAGCAGCTCAGGACGCGTTGCACGGCGGCGGGCTGGCTCTGCCGGAACTTTGGGGTGAACCAGCGGCCGGCCGTGGCATCGACTAGCCCGCCCAAGCCTTCTGCTTCCACTTGGGCAATGCGGGCGTTCCAGGTTTCGGCCGTGCCGATTTTGGCGGCCGTGTTGCTCAGCACCAGCTTGTGGAGCCGCTCGGGGGCGTGAATGCCCAGCCATTGCCCGGTAAGGCCGCCCAAGGAGAGCCCGCAGAAATGAGCCTGCCGGATGCCCAGCCCGTCGAGCAGGGCCAGGACGTCCTGCCCCAGCTGGGCCACCGAGTAGGGCCCCGGCGACACCGAGCTGCGGCCGTGCCCCCGAGTGTCGTAGCACAGCACCTGGAAGTGAGCCGCCAGCGCCAGCAGCTGGGCGTCCCACATGGTGTGGTTGGTGCCCAAGGAGTTGGACAGCACCACCACCGGCGCCCCCGCCGGGCCGCTGAGCGCATAGTACAAGTCGCCGGTGGGAGTGGATAGCAGTGGCATGGAAGGTTAGTTGTTGGTTGTTCGTTATTGGTTGTCGGTTGTCGGTTTTCGGTACCCGACCAGACCGTCATGCCGAGCGCAGCCGAGGCATCTCGCCCGCTTCGTCCTCACGGTTG
>NZ_DASVSI010000092.1:0-37487 GCF_036388155.1 Hymenobacter sp.
CCGCGGTTTCGGGGTCGCTGTACAGTAGCGCGGAATTTCTGTCCGCGAGTCCTAACGCCTGCTACTCGCGGACTGAAAGTCCGCGCTACAGTACAGCGACCCCGAAACCGCTGTAGGAATCAGCAATCAGAGGGGCTAGAGCCCGCCGCCGTGCTGGCCCAGGCTATTTGGGCGAGGCTGAGCGGTTGGAAGAGCCATTCCTGAGCCGCGAGCGAGCCGCCCGCGCCCGCAAGCCGGTGGCTGAATTTACTTTCCAAAACGAATTACCCGTAAATACCTCCGCATGAAAACCCGCCTGACCCGGGCCGCCGAGCGCGGCCTCAAAGACATCGGTTGGCTGAAAAGCCACCTCTCGCTCAGCTTCGGCCCCTACCCCGACCCGGAACGCAGCGGCTTCGGCCTGCTCCGCGTGTTCAACGACGACGTGGTGCAGCCCGGGGGCGGCTTCGGCATCCACGGGCACGCCAACATGGAAATCATCTCGGTGATGCTGGCTGGCAGCATGAACCACAAGGACACGCTCGGCTACACCGAAGTGGTGCACCAGGACTGGGTGCAAATCATGAGCGCCGGCAGTGGCCTGCGCCACGAGGAGCACAACGTGGGCGACACCGACGTAAATTTCCTGCAAATCTGGATTGAGCCCAAGCTGCAGAACATCGGCCCGCGCTACCAGCGCCGTCAGTTCCCGGAAGCCCAGCGGGTGAACCAGCTCACCACCATCGTGAGCAACGAGGAAGGCCAGGCTCACTGCTGGATTAACCAGAACGCCAAACTTTCCCTCGGCTACTACACCGAGCCGCAAACAGTGGACTACGCCTTCCGGCCACTGAACAAGCTGCTGTTCCTGTTCGTCATCAGCGGCTCCGTGACGGTGGCCGGCCAGGAAGTCGGTACCCGCGACAGCCTCGGCATCTGGGAAACCGACAGCGTCATCATCGAAGTCGCGGCCGATACGCGGTTCCTGCTAATTGAGTGCCCGATTAACCACTAGGTTTTATAACTCATTAATGGCGCAGGGCTTCGCCCTGTGCTACCTATTCGAGGGCCTCTGGCCCGCACAGTCAGCCCAGTCGTTGAAGCTTCGCACACTGGCCGCAGGCCAGAGGCCTGTGAATCCCCGACACGGGGCGCAGCCCTCCCGGGTACGCCCCCGCGCCATATTCTATGAAATAATAAAAGCTGCCCCGGCTATGGGGCAGCTTTTATTGGTTTGTTGAACGACAGCCAACGCCTTGCGCGTGAATATAAGGCCAACATATCAGCCTTGCAGGTCGTCGATGGCTTGCGGCATTAGGGGCGGCACGGCACTGACAAGCACCGCCTTGGCCACTAGGCGCCGCAAGTCACTCATCTATGCCACGCTAAAGTCCGTGGCCGTGGCCTGGGCTTCCCACTGCTGCAAGTCCTGCTGTACGGTGGCCATTTGCTGCTTAGCCAGATGGTAGGAATCAGGCCCCAGGAACAGATGCAGCGGGGGCTGCTCGGCTTCGCTCACGGCGATGAGCAGGGCCACGGCCTTGGCGGGGTCGCCGGGCTGCTGGCCGTTGATTTGCTCCTGGTGCGCGGCCTGGGTGTCGCGCACTTCCTGGTAAGCGGCAATGGGGTGCTGCGGCGTGCCAACGGCGCCGGCCGTTAGAAACTCGGTGCGGAAATAACCCGGCAGCACCACCGTGGCTTTGATGCCAAAACGGGCCACTTCGGCCGCGTACGATTCGGTGAGCCCCGTCACGGCAAACTTGGTGGCGCAGTACACCCCGAAGCCCGCAAAGGCTCCGGAGTAGCCCGCGATGGACGAAATGTTGAACACCAGCCCCGCTTGCTGGGCCCGGAGCTGCGGCGTGGCCTGCCGCAACACGTTCAGCAGCCCAAACACGTTGACGTCGAAATTCTGCCGGGTCTCGGCGTCCGTCAGCTCTTCCAGGCTGCCAATCAGGCCGTAACCGGCGTTGTTCACCACCACATCGATGCGCCCGAAAGCGGCCACGGCGGCTTGAATGGCTTGTTCCACGCTGGCCTCATCGGTCAGGCTCATGTGCAGGGGCAGGAAGGTTTCGGGGGTGCCGGCGCCCACGGCTCGGCGCAGCTCGTCGGCGTTGCGCGAGGTGGCGGCCACGGCGTAGCCCTGCGCCAACAGCTGCTGCACCAGCAACAAGCCCAGGCCTTTGGAGGCCCCCGTCACAAACCAGATTTTCTTACTTGCGGTCGTCATAAAAATGTGCTTTTGGTACGGCACAAAAGTAGACGCGTCCCCAACCGGCCCAGTTGCCCCAATCAAACC
Source organism: Hymenobacter sp. (assembly GCF_036388155.1). Lineage (NCBI taxonomy): Bacteria > Pseudomonadati > Bacteroidota > Cytophagia > Cytophagales > Hymenobacteraceae > Hymenobacter > Hymenobacter sp. The sequence continues at coordinate 2,282 of NZ_DASVSI010000092.1, forward strand.
GATGCTTACGAAAATCAAATAGCCCGCACTGCCGAGGGCGTGCGACCGGTGTGCTTCTTGAAAAAGTTGTTGAAATGCGCCGCTTCGTCAAATCCCAGGCTGTAGCCGATGACGCCCACCGGCCAATCGGTGTGCTTGAGCAGGGCGTGGGCTTCCTGTACCAGCCACTCGGCCAGGAGCTGGGTCGTGGTTTTGCCGGTCACCTCCTTCAGGGCGCGGTTGAGGTGGTTGGTGTGCACCGCGAGCTGGGCGGCGAAAGCCTGGGCGGTGCGCAGCTTCACCCGCTGCCCCTGCACCTCGATGGGAAACTGCCGGGCCAGGAGTTCGGTGAAGAGCGAGGCGATGCGGGTGGCGGCGTTGCTCTCGCGGTAGAGCGTAGTGGCCGGCTGCAGCTTCTGGGCGCTGTGGATAAGCTCCAGCACGTAGCCCCGCAAAAGGTCGTATTTGAAGGCGTAGTCGGAATCCAGCTCCCGCATCATCTTCTGGAACAGCTGCTGCACGTCGGCTTGCTGGGCCTCGCTCAGGAAATAGATGGGCTGCCCGTCGGGCCGGAAAACCGAGTAATCAGAGGCCTTCAGGCTGGTGTGCTGCTGCAAAAAATGCTCGGTGAAGATGCAAAAGAACCCGCGCTGCTGCTCGTTGCACGGCTCCCATTCGTAGGGCACCAGCGGGTTGGCAAACAGCAGGGCGTTGTCCTCTATCACCACGCTTTTGCTGGCGTAGTGGTAGGTGCTCTGGCCCACCACGAAGTTGATTTTGTAGAAATCCTTGCGGCTGTAGGGCAGGGTCTGCACGCCGGGCCCCACGTAGTCTTCCAGCCGAAACACGTTGAAATGCCCAATGTCCTGGCGCAGGTTTTCGGGCAGCCAATTGGCCTTCACGCGGTAGAAGTCTTCGAGGGAATGATGTTCGGGCATACGACGAAGTTACGCCAATCAAACCACTCGTGGCAGCGAGAGTCAAGCCCGCCATGCTTCCGCCCAAAACTGCCTTACTCCACCCTACGTACCCCAAGCTCATCCTTCCCGCCCAACCCCATGGCCAGTAAAACGCTGAAAGACATCGCGGCCAAAATGGCGAAGCTCGACATCGCCATGCTCACCACGCACACCAGCCGGGGCCAGCTCAGCCGCCGCCCCATGAGCAACAACGGCGACGTGGAATACGACGGCAATTCCTACTATTTCACCTTCGAAGGCTCGCGCACGGTGCGCGACATCAGCGAAAACCCGCACGTGAGCCTCAGCTTCGAGGCGCCGCAGCGGCTGTACGTGTCCATCGTGGGCTCGGCCCGGTTGATTCGGCAAAAGGCCACCATGCAAAAGCATTGGCTGCCCGAACTAAAACGCTGGTTCAAAGACGGACTGGATACGCCGGGTATTGTGTTGGTGCGAGTAGAGGCCCAGCGCATCAAATACTGGCAGGACGCGGACGAAGGCGAACTCCACGTGAGCGCCAGCGGCAAGGGCGAAAAATCGGTTTGAGCTAGTGCAAACCAGCAAAACCGTGTGGAAACTCGACACGTTGCGCTTTGTCACTGAACGACTGATGCCCGAACGACGGCCAAGGGGAGCAACTAGGCCAACGGCGCGGACGCTAAGAAGATGAGGGCCTCGTCTGAACCTCGTTTAGACTTACTAGGTCTCATGCCATATCAAAGCCCCGGCGGGGCGCCACTCATCCAACGAATGGCGCCCCGCCGGGGCTGCTGTTTTACGGGTTTCGGCCGGGGCGGTTACTTGCTGCCTAGCTCGCGGTATTTCGGCATTTCCTCTGGCTCTGAGAGCAGGCCAGTGGTGAGCAGCGTGGCTCCGATGGCCAGGAAGGTATTGCGCGCTTTCTTGTTTTTAGAGAAGCCAAACAGCCAGGGGGCGCTCAGGCTGGTGAGGGCCGTCACCAGGTCGAGGGTGAGGTGGGTTTTGAAGGGCACGGACTTCACCAGGCCCCATTCGGCGCGGGTGCAAGCCGTGAGGGCCAGGATGCCCCCGCCGAGCACGTAGCCGAGCAGCGTGGGGTTTTTGTCTTCGGTGAAGCCGACGAGGGCGGGAGCGGCGGCTACCAACGGCGCGGCCGAATAGTCGAGGACGCCGTGAACTTGGCGGGAAATGGGCTTGCTCATGAGGAGTAGGTTGGAAAGGGAAAGGAAGATGATGTGGTCAAAAACTAACGGCGGCCCGCGCCCAAAGGATATAGTCGAGCTTCCCGGTTGCATGCGGACTGAAGGCGATTTCAGCAAGTAAAGCGCGCCCTAATTCTTTTGAGATTGAGCTTTGCGCCGATGCCGCCGGCCGCTTTTGGTGATTTTCTGCGCCTTAAAAAATCCAGTCACCATTCGCAATAAGTACTTAAGTTGCCCTGGCAACCCTTTTCCCGGCGCCTTACTAACCTCAGCCATAACCCGGCCTGATACCGGTCGTTATAGAGCGAGCTTACCACCACATTCCCCGCGCAGCATGCAATTCTCCTTCAACGGCGCCACGGTAGTTATTACCGGCGCTTCCAGCGGCATTGGTCGGGCCACGGCCCTCACGTTTGCCCGGCGGGGGGCCCGGCTCGTGCTGGCCGCCCGGCGCGCTGAAGTGCTGGCCGAGGTTGTGGCCGAATGCCAGCACCTCGGCGCCGAGGCAACGGCCGTCCCCACCGACGTGACCGATGCGCAAGCGGTGCAGCGCCTGGCGGAAGCCGCCCAGGCGTTCGGCGGGAAGATAGACGTGTGGGTCAACAACGCCGGCAGCGGCGCCATTGGCGCATTTGATGCCGTGCCGCTGCCGGCCCACGAGCAAGTACTGCGCATCAACCTGTTTGGCTATCTGTACGGCGCTTACGCCGTGCGCCCCTACTTCCGGCGGCAAGGCCGGGGCCTGCTCATCAACACCGTGTCGCTGGGCGCGTGGCTGCCGGAGCCCTGCACGGCCTCGTATAGCGCCAGCAAATACGGCCTGCGCGGCTTGATGGACACCCTGCGCGCCGAACTGAGTGGCGAGCCTAACATCCACGTCTGCGACGTGCATCCGGCCTACATCGACACGCCCGGCTTTCAGCACGGCGCCAACTACACGGGTCGCGTCATCAAGCCGGCCCCGCCGGTTTTCCCCGCCCAACAAGTGGCTGACACCATCGTAGCCCTCACGCAAAAGCCCCAGGCGTCCACCATGGTGGGCTGGACCGGGCCGGTGCTGCAACTGTCGTATGCGCTGGCGCCGCGCCTCACGGGCTGGGCGGGCCAGCGGCTGTTTGAGCGGTATTTGGCCCAAGCCGACCCGGCCCCGGTGAGTGAGAACAGCTTGTTTTCGCCCGCCCCGGCTCCGCATGGCACCGAGGTATCGGGGGGCTGGCTCGATTCGCAGCACCCCACGCAAGCTCCCAAATGGCTGAGCGGTGCCGCGCTGCTGGCCGGGGCCGTGGCGGGCTTTTTGGCGTGGAGAAAACGAGACAAACAAGCAGCGTATAGCTATTTTAGCAACGGCGGGCAACTGTAGCGGCTAGTCATTCTACCCCGCAAGCCGTTACAGCTGCCCGCCGTGCGCCGGCTGTTTTTGCTCTGGGCGTTGCTGGTTGCGGCGCCTGGGTTCACCATACTTTGTTCATGACTCCCACCAAACACCTCGTCGTGCTCACGGGCGCTGGCGTTTCGGCTGAATCCGGCATCCGCACCTTTCGCGACACCAACGGCCTTTGGGAAGAGCACCGCGTGGAAGACGTGGCTTCGCCGGAAGGCTTTGCCCGCAACCCCGAATTGGTGCTCGAATTCTACAACCAGCGCCGCGCCCAGGCCCGCACCGTGGCGCCCAATGCCGCGCACCTGGCCCTGGCCGGCTTCGAGGAAGTGCCGGGCTGGCGCGTGAGCATCATCACCCAAAACGTGGACGACCTACACGAACGGGCCGGCTCCCGCCTCGTGCTGCACTTGCACGGCATGCTCAACAAGATGCGCTCCGTGGCCAGCGAAACCACCGTCTACGACTGCCCCGGCGACATAAAACTCGGCGACCTCGCCCCCGACGGCCACCAGCTGCGCCCCCACATCGTGTGGTTTGGCGAACTGGTGCCGGCCATCGAAGAAGCCGCCGAACTGGTGAGCACCGCCGACGCCCTGCTGGTGGTGGGCACTTCGCTGCAAGTGTACCCGGCCGCGGGCCTGCTGCACTACGCCCCCACCAATTGCCCGGTGTACGTCATCGACCCGCACCGGCCCGAAGCCAGTCGGCGCGGGGTGCAGTACGTGGTTGAGCCCGCCAGCACGGGCGTGCCCAAGGTGCTGCGCTTAATGAAGAATGAAGAATGAGGAATGGTCATTGTCACGGCTGAGCCCTACAATGGCTATTCCTCATTCCTCATTCTTCATTCTTCATTAAGCGCAGCGTCTTCATTCCTCATTATTAAAAATGGCATCAGCATTTGGTCACGCCGTTTTGGGCGCCACCCTGGGAAAACTCCTGCTTCCGGAGCGCCAGTACTGGCCCTACTGGGTGGCGGCGGCCTGCTGCGCGGCCCTCCCCGATGTGGACTCGCTGGGTTACCGCCTCGGCGTGCCTTACGACAGCCTGTGGGGCCACCGCGGGCTGACGCACTCGCTGCTGGCTGCGGCCGTGGTGGCGGCCTCGGGGGCCGGCGTGGGGCAGCTGGTGCCGCTGGCTCGGCGGGTTTCCGCCGGCCGCCTGGCCTTGTTGCTCTTCCTGTCCACGGCCTCGCATGGCGTGCTCGACGCCCTAACCACCGGCGGGCTAGGCGTGGCCTTTTTTAGTCCTTGGGACTTGGAGCGTTACTTTTTCGGGTTCCGGCCAATTCGAGTATCGCCGCTTAGCGTGAGGGCTTTTTTTGGACAAAGCGGCCTGCGCGTATTAGCCAGCGAAGGCCGCTGGATAGCCTTACCGTGCGCAATGCTATGGTTGTTTCTGGGTTTGATTCGGCGCACATTGTTGACTTCGCGGGCCCATAATTGATAGACTCAAGCATCGGCGGCCTTAGGCTGACAGCGGTTTTCAGGCTGCCACACAGTCCAGCCGTTGGACCCGTCTCCTAGCCGGTGGTGTACATGCCAAAAGCTGCTTGGTACGCCAACTTGAAAAACGGTAAATCTTGAACTACCCGCGCCTAGTGTTGCGCATACTTTGCGATAACATTTGCGTAAGACGAAACCCAACCTGCTTCTATGCGAATAGTATTATTTATTATGCTGGCCTCCTCAGGCTTGGCGGCCCGCCCAGTGCTGGCCCAAAATTCTACTTCCCTCCCCGCCCACACCGTTTTTCTGCTGGGCAACACCGCCCAAACCCAGCTTAATGCGGGACGGTTACAGCAGCTACGCAAGGCTTTGGAGCAGCAAACCGGTCCGTTTACGGTGGTGCATTTGGGTGATATCGTGAGCAACACAGGCCTGGCGGGAAAGGGCGACACGGCCTTGGTGCAAACCGCCCGTACCCGCGCCGATGCCCTGATTGGGTTGGTGAAGGGCTTACCACAAGGCAAAATCTACTTTTTGCCTGGAGATAAGGACTGGGCCAACTCGGGTGCCGACGGCCTCAAAGCCGTGCGCCGCCTTGAGAAGTACATTGAGAAGCAGCTGCCCGGCCAAAACGCCTTCGTTCCCACCAATGGCTGCCCCGGCCCAGAGGTGGTGGACGTGGCCCCGCTCGTGCGGTTGGTGGCCATCAACACCCCGTGGTTCACGCACCCCTTCGACCGGCCCGAAGCACCCGACACCGACTGCAAAACGCTCACCAAGGAAGAATTCCGGGAGCAGATGCAGGACCTGATTGATGACACCAAAGGCAAAAACGTGCTGCTTCTGGGCCATCACCCGGTGGTGACCAACGGCGTGTACGGCGGCCACGAGCCCCTGTCGCGCCACTTGAGCCCGCCGGTTTTCGGCACCATCTACGCCGCCTACCGCCAAAATGTGGGCACCCCGCGCGACCTCGCCTACCCCGGCTACCAGGACCTGCGCAAGGAGCTGCTGAACACCCTACAGAGCAACCCCGGCGTGATTTACGCCGCCGCCCACGACTTCAGCCTGCAGCTCACGCCCTTCCAAGGCAACTACCACGTCGTGAGCGGCAGCTTTGCCGAAAGCCAGCACGTGGGCGCCAAAGGCGAGTCGCTGTACAGCAAGAGCGAGGAAGGCTACACCGCCCTGGAGTACTTCGCCGACGGCACCGTGAAGACGCATATTTACACCTTCGGCGCCGGCGACCAAGCCGTGAAGAATGCCTACGCGGCCACCCTGTTCCGCTCGGCCTGCGCCGTGGCGAGTGGCCAGCAAGCGCCGCAAAACCCCTTCATCACCGACTGCCCCGGCGTGGCCAAAACCGCTGCCGAGGCCAAGCCCGATGCGCCGTTCCAGGCTTCCACCACCGTGGTGCCGGGCCCGGAGTACAAGGGCACAGCAAGCAAACGCTTCTTCATTGGCGACATTTATCGTTCGTCTTGGCTGCAGCCCGTGGCAGTGCCCACGCTGGATTTGGCGAGCGAGAAGGGCGGCCTCCGCCCCTACGGCAAAGGCGGTGGGCGGCAGACAACGTCCCTCAAGCTGATTGCGGCGGATAGTTCGGAGTACGTATTTCGGTCGGTTGACAAGGACGTGACCCGCATTCTGCCGCCGGAGCTGCGCAATTCCGTGGCCGCCGACGTGCTGCGGGACATTACCGCCACGGCCCATCCGTACTCGGCCCTGGTTACGGGTTCCCTGCTCGACCAAACCGACATTCTGCACGCCCGGCCGCGCCTGTTCCGGCTGCCCGACAACCAGCAGCTCGGACCCTACCGCGAGCAGTACGCCGGCCTGCTGGGCACCCTCGAGGACAGCCCGAAAGACCCCAAGCCCAATCTCCCCGGCTTCGGCGGTTCCGACGAGGTAACGCGCAGCTTTGGGTTGTTCCGCAAGCTCTTTCGCGACCACGACAACCGCGTCGACGCCCCCGCTTTGGCCCGGGCCCGCGCCTTCGATATGCTGGTGGCCGACTTCGGCAAACACGAGGACAACTGGAAGTGGGCCGGCTACAAACAGCCCGACGGCGGCACGCTCTACCGCCCCATCCCCCGCGACCGCGACCAGAGCTTCACCCTCTGGAATGGCCTGCTCACCTACGTGGCCAACCGCGAGTGGGCCGTGCCCAGCATCGAGGATTTCAGTGAAGAGTTCGACGACTTAAAGAGCCTGAACTGGCCCGCCCGTCACCTCGACCGTTTCCTGCTACAAGGCCTCAGCCGCGAGCAGTGGCGCGAGGCTGGCCAGTACCTCCAAGCCAAGCTCACGCCCGCAGCCATCGATGAGGCAACGGGCAAGCTGCCAGCTGAAATTCAAGGCTTATCTGGCAACGACCTAAACCGAAAGTTAAAGGCGAGAATTCAGGAATTGCCCAAAGCTCTTGACGAATATTACCTGCTGCTAGCCAAGCGAGTTGACGTAGTTGGCAGCAACAAAGGCGAGGTGTTTTTGGTGAATCGTATGCCCGATGGCCAGCTCCGCGTGCAGATGTTTGACCGCGCCAAAGAGGGCGAAGCACCCGACGGTCCGGCTCTTTTCGACCGCACTTTTAAGCCCCAGGAAACCGACGAAGTCTGCCTCTATGGCCTGGATGGCCGAGACATTTTTACGGTGACCGACGACGGCGGCAAGCGCAGCGTATTGGTCCGCGTGATTGGCGGCGACGGCAAGGACCGCATTGCCGACGACTCGCGTGCGGCCGGCCTGCGCACCCTGACCAAAGTGTACGACGTGCCCGACACGGACATGAAGCTGGGCTCGGAAACGGACAACCACACCAGCACCCGGTCGGGCGTGAATGCCTACGACCGAGAGCAATTTGAGTACAACTCCTACCGGCCCACCGTGGGGCTGGGCTACAACCGCAACGACGGTTTCACGGCCAGCGCAGGAGTCACGTACCTGCGCCAGGGGTTCCGCAAGCCCGGCTTCAAAAACCAGTACTCTTTTCTGGGGGAGGTGAGCACCGGCGGCCAGCGCCAGCTCACGGCCAGCACCCGCCACCGCTACGCCATCGGCAAAATTGACGCGGGCGGCGCCGTGAGCTACGGCAATTACTTCCCCTTCTACAACTTCTTCGGGCTCGGCAACAATACCGACCTGAACCAGGACTTGTACGACAACCGCTTCTACCGCGCCCGCTACCGCGGTGTGACCGTCAACGCTTTCTTGGAGCGGGTCTTCTTCCAGCGCAGCGTCATTCGGGTAGGCCCCACGTTTGAGTACTACGTCACCGACTTTGCCGCCAACAGCTACCTCGGCCTGCTCGAAAACAGCCCGCTGCCGCCTGAAGTGGTGCGGCCGAACTCCAGCACCCAGCGGTTGCTGGGCGTCAACGCCGTGTTCGACCTCGACTTGCGCGACCGCCAATCTTTCGCCCGGCGTGGCGTGCGCCTGCGGGCCCAGCACGACACCTACCGCCAGCTCTCCGGCTCCGAAAGCACGTTTGGCCTCACCCAAGGCTTCGCCGAATACTACGGCACCGCTCGGCTTGGCATTCCCGTCACGCTGGTTGTCAAAGGGGGCGGCGCCAAAAACTATGGCCCCGACGCCGACATTCCCTTCTTCAAATTCACCTCCCTGGGCTTGCGCGAGGGCCTGCGCGGCTTCTACCGCAACCGCTTCAGCGGCGACGCCAGCCTGTACTTCAACTCCGAACTACGCGTGTCTTTGGGCCAAGTGAAGAATGGGTTCCTACCGTTCTACTATGGCGTGTTTGGCTTCTACGACCAGGGCCGGGTGTACTATCAGGGCAGCTCGCCGGGCGGCTGGCACTCCGGTTACGGCGGCGGCTTCTACATCGCGCCCGTGGTGGAAACCTTGGCTTTTGCCGTTTCTTATCAAAAGTCCGAGGAAAACAATCTCATTCAATTTGGCTTGGGCTTCCGAATCGACAAATAAGACCGCAGATGGTAAAGATTGTTGGATGAAGTAAGATGCATGTTGGTTTGATAATGATTTTGGGGTGAAGCCTGAGAAGGATTTGGGTGACACGATATTTGAAACCAGATGCAGGTCTGCGCAATGCGGGTTTTTGGTTGAAGTAGGGGATATGGTTGTGCGAAGCGGATTTTGTGCTTCCGCATCGCAGGCAGTGGGCGTAGAGTTAAGACAAAGCAAGAGTTGCGGCGCTACTTTGTGGCAGGGCCCGTATTCGTAGCGCCTGCGCTCGCATCTTACATTCATCCAACAATCTTTACCATCTGCGGTCATGGAAGAGTTTTACCAGCATAAGGAGCTAACCGGTAAAATCATCGGCGCGGCCATGCAGGTGCACAACGTGCTGGGTAACGGTTTCCAAGAAGTCATTTACCAGCGCGCGCTGGCCATTGAATTAGGCAAACGCAGCCTGTTATTTGCCCGAGAAGTGGAGATGCCCATCTTCTACGATGGCCAGCAAATAGGCTTGCGCCGCGTCGATTTCTTCGTACAAGAACTAATTTTGGTCGAGCTAAAAGCTGTCGCGCAATTAGAAAAAGTGCATTTGGCGCAAGGAATCAACTACTTAGAAGCGTTTGGCATCGGCACCGGCCTGCTCATCAATTTCGGTTCTGCCAGCTTGGAGTTTCGCCGTCTGGTCAGCACCAAATCCGTCCGCCTCTGACCCGTGGTTTGCACGCAAGCGCAGCCCCAACGCCCCCAACACCGCGCCGTCCACATCTTACTTAATCCAACAATCTTTACCATCTGCGGTATGAATTTTCCCCTCCGTAAGCTTGCCGCCATTGATATTGGGTCCAACGCAGTTCGATGCCAGATTTCGGCGGTGCTCTACTACGAAGGCCGGTACCGCCTCAAGCGCGTGGAGTACGTGCGCTTTCCCATGCGGCTGGGCGAAGACGTGTTTGCCACCGGCCACATCTCGCCGGCCAAAGAAGAGCAGTTCGTGAAGTTTCTGCACTCGCTCAAGCTGCTGATGGAAGTGCACGGCGTAGCCCACTACCTAGTGTGCGCCACCTCGGCCATGCGCTCCGCCGCCAACGGACCCGACATTGTGGCCCGCGTGCGTGAGCAATTGGGCATGAAAATCAAGGTGATTGACGGGCAAGACGAAGCCTTCTACATCAACCGCGTCATCGAGCACGTGCTGGAAGACAACAAGCACTACCTGCACATCGACGTAGGCGGCGGCAGCACCGAGTTCAACATCTACCACGACCGGCGCAAAGTGGCCGCGCAGTCCTTCGAAGTCGGCTCCATTCGCCGCATGCAACAGGAAGAAAGCGGCGCCGCCAACACCGACGCCCAGTCGGAGTTGTGGGAGCGCATGGAAGCCTGGGTGCGCCAAAACGCGCGGCAATACCACGTGACCCGCGCCATCGGCACCGGCGGCAACATCAACAAGCTCTACAGCCTCACCGCCGCCGCGCCCGACAAAGCCGTAACCCGCCGCCGCCTCGAAACCACCCTCAACCGCTTGGCCGGCCTGAGCATGAACGAGCGCGTCAACGTGGCCATGCTCAACCCCGACCGCGCTGACGTCATCGTGCCAGCCGGGCACATCTACCTCTCCGCTATGCAGTGGGCCAACGTCAACAGCATGGTTGTACCCGATATTGGCTTGAAGGATGGCATGCTCCAAGCCCTTTTCGAAGACTATTTCGACGAGCTCAACCCCGAAGGCACGCACCCCGCTGTATTGCCCATTCCCGACATGCAGAACCAACCCGCTGAATTAGAGTAGCAGCTTTTGTCACCGCGAGCGCAGTGCGGCAAGCCATCTAGGCAACATCACAAATCCTGAAATATGAAAAGCCCCGGCACTGCGCAGTGCCGGGGCTTTTCGTTACGAGTGTATCAGGCTAGTGGGCTGGTCGCCGCAAAAGAACGGATTACCGTGCTGGGCTCGCCGCGACACAGCGCCGCCTCAGGCCGTGACTGGCGTCGCACTGACACCCTCTTCGTCCGCATGCCCAACCGGTGTCGTATCATCCTCACAGGCCTCGCTAGCCTCGCCTTCCCCGAACGACTCGTCGGCGACCTCGGCGGCTATCACGGCAGCTTGCGCGGCGTCAGCTTCGGCGGCGCTGGCCGCTGCGGCTACGTCTAAGCGGCGCTGGGCCTGCACGTCGAGCAAGGCCAACAGGCCCTCGGGAGTAGCAGTAGCAAGCAGGGCTTCGTCGCGGCGGAAGAAGTCGCGGTGCACGCTTACCACCGGTTCGCCCGGAGCCGGGTGCTGCCTGATGTAGGCGCCGTCTTCCCGCATGACGTAGCTATTCTGATTGTCCATCATATTCAACATTAGAATATTGATGGCCTCGCGTTTAAGCTGTGGATTAACTATCAAAAACAGCGCTTCGATGCGGCGGTCGAAGGAACGCACCATGATGTCGGCCGAGCCAGCGTACACCCGAGCCTCGCCGCCGTGGTGGAAATAGAACAGGCGGGTGTGCTCTAAGTACTCGCCCACAATGCTGCGCACTTCGATGTTCTCGCTCAGTCCGGGCCGCCCCGGCCGTAAGCAGCAGATGCCGCGCACGATGAAGCGAATCGGTACGCCGGCCTTGGCAGCTTTGTAAAACTCGTCGATGATTTCCTTGTCCTCGAGCGAATTCATCTTCATCACGATGCCACTGGGCTGGCCCTTCTTGGCGTGCTTCACTTCCTCGCGAATGAGGTGAATGAGCTGCTGGCGCATGTCCTTCGGCGCCGTGATGAGGTACTCGTAGTCGTCGGGCTGCGAGTGGCCGGTGATTACGTTGAAGAACTCCGACACGTCGTGCCCATACACGTCGTTGGTCGTGAGCAGGCTCACGTCGGTGTACAGGCGCGAGGTTTGCTCGTTGTAGTTGCCCGAGCCAATGTGCACGTAGCGCGTCACCTTCTCCCCTTCCTTGCGGATAATCATGAGGAGCTTGGTGTGCGTCTTGTACTTGCTCACGCCATAAATCACGAAGCAGCCCGCCTTCTCCAGCCGGGCGCCTTCGCGAATGTTCTTCTCTTCGTCAAAGCGGGCCTTTACTTCAAAAAGCACCGAAACGTGCTTGCCGTTTTCAGCCGCTTTCAATAGTGCGGCGCTTACGCGGGAGTCGTCGGCCAGCCGGTAAATGGTCTGCTTGATGCCCAGCACGTGCGGGTCGACCGCGGCCTGTTCCAGCAACCGGACCATGGGTTCGATGCTGTTGTAGGGATGGTGCAACAGCACGTCGTGGTGCTTGAGGTACTCAAACAGGTTGTCCTCGGCGCCTTCCGGCAAGCTAAGCGGCTGCACCGACGAAGGCATTTTGGCGGCCTTGCCCCGGAAGTTGGGGTGCCGCACAATCTGCCACAAGCCTTTTAAGTCGATGAGGGAGTTAATGACAAAGACATTGCCGTTGTCAATGTTCCACCGCTCGCGCAGCACCTGCATCAACGAATTCGACGCATTGGGCTCCACCTCCACCCGAACCACGCGACCCCGCTTTCGGGTTTTCAACCCTACCTGAATTTCCTTGATAAAGTCGTTGTCGATGTCGTCCGACTCTTCCAGCGTGAAGTCCCCGTTGCGAGTAATGCGGAACAAATTGGCTGACACAATCTCGACGTTGCGAAACAGCCGCGGCAGAAACTCGCGCACCACTTCCTCAATGGGCACGAAGATGACCTTGTCCTTGCGCGTCAACTCGAAGAAGCGCGTCAGGTTCTGCGGAATCTGCACGAAGGTGAGGCGCTCCTGCCCTTTCTCAGCTTCTCCATCCAAGCCCACCGCAATGCCGGTGCCAATGCGCGTTACCACGCCGAAGATGAGCATCTGGTTCATCATCAGCGGGAAGCCGTGGTACGAGTCGTACACCATCGGCGTGAGCAGCGGAAACACGGTGTTTTTGAAGTAGCCGTCGGCCTTCTTCACTTCCAGCTCCGTGAGGTCGGCCATCTTGAGGATGTTGAAGCCGTTTTTCTCGAAGTTAGGGCGCAGCTCGTTGAGGTAGGTCAGGCTTTGGTCGTTAACGAAGCGGTGCGCAAAGTCCAGCAGCTTGCGCCGAAACGGCAGCTCCCGCAGGCCGGAGTAGTCAATCCGCTCCTTGCCGTAGTCCAGGTAGTTGTAGAGCGAGCCCACGCGAATCATGAAAAATTCGTCCAGGTTCGAGCTGGTAATGGCCAGAAACTTGAGCTTATCAAACAAGCCGCGGTTGGAGTCCTGCGCTTGGTCGAGCACCCGGTAGTTAAAGCGCAGCCAGCTCAGGTCCCGGCTGATGTACTTGCTTTTGCGGATAAGGTCAGCAGACTTGAATAATTTCATGGACCACAGATTAAACGGATTTCAACAGATTAAACGGATTTTTGGGGGTTCCGCGCCATCGTTAGTTGGCAAAATAACAACACAGCCGGCACCGGGTCGGATTGGCCGCGGAATAATAATCGCAACCGTGCCGAAAACGACACAATTTGACGGGTTGAGCCGCCATCTTTGGCGCCGCACCTTCGAACCGCCCCTTTGCAAACCGATAGCTCCGACCTTGCGCTTCTGGCCACAATGCTGCTTCGCGAGTGGGAAACTGACACCTGCCCCACCCCAACCCCCACCTATCTGGCCGCCCGCCCACGCGTGTTGGACCTGCTGGCCGAATTCTGCGGGTCGTTGCTAACTGATGCCCCTATCAGCGTCGATGCTGAAGACGTGCGCTCGGTGCTCAGTCGGGCTATTACTCTCGGCTTGGGCGCGGCCGTGGCGCACGGCCCCGGCCGCGCTGGCCGCGCGGCGGCGATGGTCATTGCTGCCGTCGGGGCGCAGCCGCTTGGCCCCACGCCCGCGGGCCGCGCCGTTTCGTCGCTCCTCTGCATCACCAGTGGCCCCGATTGCGAGTTGGAAATGGACGAGTTGACGCACATAACCGAAACCATCCAAATCGCCTTCGGCAAGGATATGGAAATGATTTTCGGCCACGACGTTGTCCCAGGCCTGACCGACTCCAAATTGCAAGTATGGCTACTGGTAGGGTACGTAGCCGCTACGGAAACTGCTGCCCCTGCCTCTTCCACCGCCCACAGCATCTGACAAAATGCGCCCATTCAAAATCACTAAAACCATCACGCCCGTGCAGCAAGCCGAAGCCGCTGCGGCGCTGCAGTGGCTGGAGCAGTAGCCGGTGCCGACCGGGCTATCCAAGGCAGAGGCAACGACTCGGTTTCGCTATATCGTAGCCGTTGCCCGGCAGTACGCAAAACAAGGCTTACCCCTGCGCGAATTAGTGGAAGTCGGGTATCGGGCGGGACTTGCTGCTCCGGGTCCATGGAGTTGGCGGGTGCGAGAGGGTATGGCGGAGGCGAACGAGAGAAGTATCATCGGCAACAGTCGCTGACTGATACGCAAAAAGAGCCATGTTGCACACCAATATTCAAAAAACTGCTTTCCAAACCTTATGAATTTCATACAGCATCTGCTTGATAAAACGTCTCTTATCAAACTTCGCCAAGCAATACTCCGGGAAGACGACAATTTTAATATTTTTCGAATTTTGCGCGAAGGCCACGAAGAAGTTAGTGTACATTCCCGCTTCTTATTTGAGTTGCTTAATCCGAAAGGGAGTCATGGCATGGGTGACGTGTTTTTGCAGCACTTTTTTCGAATTTGCGAACTTCCAACCCTTAGCGCTGACACCGTCTGTGTATTCCGCGAACGCGCCAACATTGACCTGCTTATTCAAGACAACACCAAAGCCATTGTCATTGAAAATAAGATTTATGCTGGCGACCAGCCCGAGCAACTCAAGCGCTATTTCGAGCATACCAAAAATTCTTTCCGGCAGCCAATCCTGTTGTATCTGACACTGTATGGCACTGACCCTACTCCGCACTCAATCAGTGATGTGGCGGATGAAGTAAAGCTCATTTCCTACCAAAATCAAATCAGCCGCTGGATTGCTACTTGCATCAACGAAGCCGCCCGAAAACCCATTCTTCGCGAAACCCTTATCCAATACAATACCCTCATCAATCAACTCACCGGCAATTCTATGAGCGAGTCTGAGAAACAAAGCGTTTTGGCCCTGCTGGCGCAAGGCGACAACGCCGAACAAGCGGCAATCATCGCCCGTAACTGGAACCATATGCGCTGGCACACAGAATGGGATTTCTGGACTGAATTAGCCACATTGGTCGAAACTAAATTCAAGCTTTCAGAAGACCGGTTTTCTGCAGATGCTATCAGCAAGCTCGTACATGGCGGACACAATAAGGATTACTATTATGGCATTGAATTTTCGGTAGGTCGGCTTTTTGGCAACGACGTTGTATTCAAAGTCGAGCGTGGTGAAGAACCCATGTACTATGGTTTTTTGTATGGCACTGCCAACGAGACCGTTAAGACGCGTATGCGCCGGTGCTTGGAGCCGTTGGACACCGCTGCTACCGAATGGTGGGCGGGTTACAAAAACACAAAGGCTGGAATTGATTTTAACGATTTCAACACGCCTGCTACACTCCAATTAGCAAATCCGATGAAACGCCAACAGATAGTGGGCGAACTTTGGCAGGAAATTCAATTCTTAGTTGGTAGGGCTACCGGAGCCTTTCAACAGGAATTCCGAGCAGATTTTGTCCTTTCAAATGCGGAGCCTTCTCTCGTTTAACTTACTTGAACCGAGATGTTACGCCCATTCACCAGCGTCATAGTAAAGAATCATATATCTCTATTACCGAGGCCGACTTCTGCTAAAGCAGTGGCTTTGGCTACCGCCGGGGCATTTTAAGGTTTTCAACCTTCCCGGCAATTATTAATCCCCATTCCCCATGCACCCGCACGCCGCCCTCATCCGCCAGCGCGAGGTGCTGGCCTACCTGCAGCGGGCGGGGCAGCCGGCACCCTTCGCCGCCATCCGGCGCTACATTTTGGAGCAAAGCCCGGCCGGCGACTTCACCCGCAGCTACTCTGAGCGCACCTTCCAGCGCGACTTGCCGCTGATTGCCGAAACCACCGGCTTCACCATCAAAGCCAAGCGCAACGAAGGCTATTACGTGGCCGAACAGGAGGCGCTGCTGCCCGACCAGCAGCGCCTCCTCGAAGCCGTAGAACTGCACCAGTTTTTCCAGCTGCCAGTTGCGCTGGCCCCGTTTGTGCAGCCGGAGCCGCGCCGGGCGCTGGGCCTGGAGTTTCTGCGGCCTTTGTTACGAGCGGCGCAAGGCCGAAAAGTGGTGGAACTAGCCTACCGCAAGCACTGGGAGGCAGCGGCCCAACGGCGCACCGTTGGGCCGCTGTTATTGCGCGAGTTTCGAGGGCGTTGGTACGCGCTGGCCGTGATGACGGGCAGTGGACGGTTGGCCTGCTTTGGCCTCGACCGGATTCAGCATTTGGCTGAAACGGCCCAGTCGTTCACACCGCCGCAAGGCTTTGATGCAGCTACTTACTTTCAGCACAGTTTCGGCATCACCCGTCCCACGGATGGCACGACGACGCAGGAAATAGTACTGCGCTTCACGCCCGTGCAGGGCCGCTACGTGATGAGCTACCCGCTCCACGCCTCGCAGGAGTTGGTATCGGCTACCGAAGAGGGTTTTCTGATTCGCTTAAAAGTGTACGACACCCACGACCTGCGCATGGAATTGCTCAGCTACGGTCCCGAAGTAGAGGTGCTGGCCCCCACCAAGCTACGTGACTGGTTGCAGCAGAGCCATTCCCAAGCTTTGTCAGCCCACAGGTAGCCGGCCAGCGTCTACGCGGAAATAATGGCCGTGGCCTCAATCTCGACCACCAACCGCGGGTCAATCAGCGCCTTGACTTCTACCATGGAAGTAACCGGCCTGATTTCGCCAAAAACCTCGCCGTGCGCCCGGCCCACGGCCTCCCACTGCGAGATGTCGGTCACGAACATGCGGGTGCGCACCACATCTTCCAACGACGCTCCCGCCTGGGTTGGCGCCATGGCTATTCTCTCGAGCACGCGCTTGGTTTGGGTGTAGGTATCGCTGCCCGTCACCACGTCGCCATCCTGGGCCGTGGTGCATGCTACCTCTACCACGTTGCCCACGCGCACGGCCCGGGAATAGCCCACAATTGGCTCCCAAGGAGCACCAGAAGAAATGAGTTGTCGCACTGGGTCGAAATGGCTTTGAATTGATTATTTAGACCGGTCATGCTGGGTTTGCCGAGGCATCCCGCGTGAAGTAATGACTGTCATGTTGAGCGCAGCGAAACATCTTATCACGTCAGAACAGGTCGTTTCTTGGTGATAGGATGTTTCGCTGCGCTCAACATGACAGACGCTTTGGGTTGCTCCTCCACGTGAAATGCCAAGCTCAACATGACGTTCTTTTTAGGCATTGTTAAAAAGAAAAGGCCCGCTTTGCTGCGGGCCTTTTCACCATTTGGAAGCTACACGTCCAGTTTGGCGTATTTGGCGTTTCGTTCGATGAAGTCGCGGCGTGGGGCCACTTCGTCGCCCATCAGCATCGAGAACAAGTGGTCAGCCTCCGCGGCCGATTCCACCGTTACCTGTTTCAGGGTGCGGGTCATGGGCTGCATGGTGGTGGTCCAGAGCTGCTCGGCGTTCATCTCGCCAAGACCTTTGTAGCGCTGCACGTTCACCGTTTCGGGCTTGCCGCGGCCGAGGTCTTCTTGGGCTTGGGCGCGCTCCTCTTCGGTCCAGCAGTAGCGCTCTTCTTTACCACGCTTCACGAGGTAGAGCGGCGGCAGGGCGATGTAGATGTAGCCCCGGTCCACCAGCTCACGCATGTAGCGGAAGAAGAAGGTCAGAATCAGGGTGCGGATGTGCGAGCCGTCGATGTCGGCGTCGGTCATGATGATGACCTTGTGGTAGCGCAGCTTGTCGAAGTTCAGCGGGCCGGTTTCGGTGCCTTCTTCGTCGGTGGTGAAAGCCAGCGACTTGCGCTCGTTGAAGCTCACGCCCAACGCCGTAATCATGTTCCGAATTTCTTCGTTTTCCAGGATGCGGTGTTCCTGCGCCTTCTCCACGTTCAGGATTTTGCCGCGCAAGGGCATGATGGCCTGGAACGCCCGGTTGCGGCCTTGCTTGGCCGTGCCACCGGCCGAGTCGCCTTCGACCAAGTACAACTCGCAGATTTCGGGGTCCGACTCCGAGCAGTCGGCCAGTTTGCCCGGCAGGCTGTTGCTCGAGAGCACGCCCTTGCGCTGCACCATGTCCTTGGCCTTGCGGGCGGCGATGCGGGCCTTGGCGGCCAGAATCACCTTCTCCATGATGCGGTTGGCCTGGTTGGGGTTCTCGTCCAGGTACTGCGTCAGGATTTCGCCCACCACCGAGTTCACCGCGCCGCTCACTTCGGAGTTGCCCAGCTTGGTTTTGGTCTGGCCCTCGAACTGCGGCTCCTGCACCTTCACCGAGATAACGGCCGTAAGGCCTTCGCGGAAGTCGTCGCCGGTGATTTCCACTTTGGCTTTCTCAAACAGCTTGTTTTTGTCGCCGTAGGTCTTCAGCACCCGCGTCACCGCCGAACGGAAACCGGCCACGTGTGTGCCGCCCTCGATGGTGTTGATGTTGTTGACGTAGGAATAGACGTTCTCTTGGTACGAGGTGTTGTACTGCAACGCCACTTCCACGGGCGTGCCGCCCTTCTCGCTTTCGACGTAAATGGGTTCCGACAAGAGCGAAGGCCGCATCTCGCCGTCCAAGTACTGCACAAAGTCGCGCAGGCCGCCGGTGGAGTAAAACTCCTCGCCACGGAACTCGCCGCCCTCCAGCTTCTCGCGGCGGTCGGTGAGCGTAATGCGGATGCCCTTGTTCAGGTAGGACAGGTCGCGCAGGCGGCCGGCCACGGTGTCGTAACGGTACTCGGTTTCGGAGAAGATGCTGGCATCGGGCAGGAACTGCACTTCCGTGCCGTGCTCGTCGGTATCACCCACTTCCTTCACAGGGTACTGCGGGAAGCCTATCTTGTATTCCTGCTCGTATTTGTGGCCGTTGCGGCGCACAGTCACTTTTAAGTCGGTGCTCAGCGCGTTCACGCAACTCACGCCCACACCGTGCAGACCGCCAGATACTTTGTACGAGCCTTTGTCGAACTTGCCACCGGCGTGCAGTACGGTCAGCACCACTTCCAGGGCCGACTTACCTTCTTTGGCGTGCCAGTCAACGGGTATGCCGCGGCCGTTGTCGCGGACGGTAACCGAATTGTCTTCGTTGATGGTGACGTTAATCAGGTCGCAGTGACCGGCCAGCGCTTCGTCAATGGAGTTATCGACTACCTCCCACACCAAGTGGTGCAAGCCCTTCAGGCCGGTGTCGCCGATGTACATGCTGGGCCGCTTCCGCACGGCCTCCAACCCTTCGAGTACTTGAATGCTGTCGGCGGAATAGTCCGACGGGGTGATTTTTTCTTTCGTTTCGCTCATGTGGGCGGGATTAAATCAGGTCATTAAACAGCCCTTCGGGCCGCTAGGTACTGAACACTCAAAAGTACCGAATTAATCCCGTTTTTGAGAATTTATGCGGTTTATATCATTGGATTTTTTTATTTTATTGCTGCCTGAGTCGGGCTTCAAATGCTGCGAGAAAACATGTTGGCAATGCCGAAAAAAAAGCCCTTTCCGTCTCGGAAAGGGCTTTTTTTAAAAGCGCGGTTGGCGCGAATTACTCAACCACAATTTTTTGGGTAGCGATGCCCGCGTCGGTGCGGATTTGCAAGGTGTAAACGCCTACTTTCTCATTGCTTAAATCCAGGTTGATGCTCTTGGCGCCAATGGTCGTGGCCGTGAGCGTTTGGGCCTGCACGCGGCGGCCCAGCACGTCGACCACCGACAATTGTGCCCCGGCTTTCAGCCCGCCGCCGAACTCCACTTTGAACAGGCCGGTGGCGCTGGGGTTGGGGTACACGCTCAACTCGCGCTGCAGTTCCGCATTGCGGGTGGCCGTGGGCGTGCGTGAGAACTTGAAGACGCCGCCCGCCCCGTTGCCGTCCGTGAGCAAGCCGCCGTAGCCCACCGTGGTGCCGGCCGTGGCGCCCGGAATCAGGTCGATGGAGAAGAAATAGCCGGCCCGACGGCCCGACGAGATGGTCATGTTGGTCCAGTTCACGCCGTCGGTGCTGAACGAGGAACCGAAGTCCTCGGCAACCTGCGTTGCTCCCTGGGGAAAGCGCGGGCCCGCGCTGTAATACACGCCATTCACGGCGTCGATGTCGTTGAGGAAGAAGCTGCCGTTAGTGGTGTTTACCGGCGTGAACGTCGCCCATGTAGCACCGCCGTCGGTGGTGCGAATGTAGTTTGCGGCAGTGCGCACGGTACCAGTGGCCTTGGTGTTATAAGCAATGCCATTCAGGTCGTCCTTAAAGGCAATATGGGTAAGGTTTTCGGTAAGGGGCGTAGGCGTGCTGACCGTCCAGGTCACGCCGCGGTCAACCGACTTAAACACTCGCTCCTGAACAGCAGCGGTAGAAGCGCCGCCAAACCACATGGTGTTGCCTCGCACAAAATAAGAGCCCACCAGCGCTGCTTCGCCCGTGAACGGGGCCGGAATATTAGCCGAGGGAATCCGGGTCCAGGTCACTCCACCGTCGGTGGTGCGCAGAATCTCAAAATAGCCGTTGGTGGGGTCGCCAACCGACACGCCTTCGTTGGCGTCGAACATGTGCACAAAATTGCAGAAACCTCCCTGGTTAGCCACAAATTGGGACGCCGTGCTCACTTTCACCCAGCTTTGGCCGCCGTTGGTGGTGCGCAGGATTTCGCCGCCACCGGTCATATTGTCTCCGTGCGTCGCAGCCAACGCTGTCAGAGCGTTTATGCCCGCGATGTTAGCAGTTTGAAAACCCGACACAACAGCGCCCACAACAGCGCCAAAATCGAATTCGGTGCCCGTCGCGTTGTTGGTCACCAAAAAACGGTTGGGAACGCCTTGCGGCGAATCTTCAGAGGCCACCGCCCACACGAGATTGGCGTTGACGGCGTTGACGTCGCTGATGGAGTAACCAGGCGGGAAAGCAGCAGGATTGGTGGTATTGACTTCAACCCAAGGGCCTTGGGCGTACGCTGCACTGGAGAAACCCAGCAAGCCCAGGAAGAGTAACATTTTTTTCATGGCAACCAATTTTGTGATAAGGTGGAGGGGAAAATGAATGTGGGTGGTAAGCGTGCAAAAAGGCAAAGAAATCAAGCCGCTTGGGCTGCAAAAACTTCTTCATGAGCCCAAGATAAGTAGTCTTGGCAATTTCGCACAGAATTCATGTATACGTAGGTCTCAGGATTTTGGGGAAGCATCGGGCTGCTCCTGGCTCCGAATGGGGCAATAACACGGCTGAGCTTGTTCATTCGACTCCTGAACGCGAAGGCTGGGCTAGCACACTAAAATGAAAAAGTCCCTTCCCGGTGAGGGAAGGGACTTCAACAGTGGCCCCGTTTGGATTCGAACCAAAGACCGACTACTTAGAAGGTAGTTGCTCTATCCAGCTGAGCTACGGGGTCGAAACGGGGCAAACAAATGTCGGGGTGGCAGGATTCGAACCTACGACCTCCTGCTCCCAAAGCAGGCGCGATACCGGGCTACGCTACACCCCGAAAAAAATAATGCTGGGCTTAGAAAGCGGCCTACTGGGTGGAGCCCCAACGGGCAGCTTTCGCAACCCAACATTATAGTGGAGAGGGGGGGATTCGAACCCCCGGTAACCTTTAGAGCTACGGCAGTTTAGCAAACTACTGGTTTCAGCCACTCACCCACCTCTCCAGGCTGGTTTCGCTTCCGTCCGAAGCGGGTGCAAATATACGGGCCGAACCGAAAAGCCCACACCTCAACCGAAAAAATTATCTTTGGGGCCAATAAACTTGGGCAGTGGTCGGTTCTGGGACTGCTTATTTGCGTTGCGGTTGCTAACTCCTTTCTTTTCTTGATAACCTGGGCATATCCTGTTTTTGCGGCTGTGGCACTGGCTGGGGCACTGGCCCTGCTGCTGCTGCTGGGGCACTGGCGCCGCGGCGGCCGGCTGGGGCGGCTGCTGGGCCGCCGGGCCCGGCACCGGGGCTGGAAGTTCGCGTTGCGGGCCCTGACCGGGGCCGCGCTGCTAGTGGCGGCCTTGGGCCCGGCGCTGGGGGTGAGCCAGCAGCCCGTGCGCACGGCGGGCAAAGACGTGTGGCTGCTGGTGGACGTGTCGCGTTCCATGGACGCGCCCGACGTGACCCCGACGCGCTTGTTGCGGGCCCAAGCCGAACTGCAGGAACTGGTGGCCCAGTTTCCGGCCGACCGCCTGGGCTTGGTGGTGTTTGGCGGAGAGGCTGTGGTGCAGTGCCCCCTCACCTACGACCAGGAGGCGGTGCGGGTGTTCATCAGCACGCTGCGCACGACTCTGCTGCCCCCCGGCCCCACGGCGTTGCGCGCGCCGCTCGAGCTGGTGATGAGCCGCATGGCTCCGCCGCCCGGCACAGCCTCGGGCATTGCGCCCCGGGCTACGGCGGTGGTGGTGGTGAGCGACGGCGAGGATTTTGGAGAAAACGTGGAGCCGACGCTCCGGGTGATGGGCCGCACGGGCGCCCGGGTGTACGCGGTGGGCGTGGGCACGTCGGCGGGTGCTAAAATCCCCGCGGCAAAGGGCGAATACCTGCGCGATGGCCGCGGCCAACCCGTGCAAACCCGCCTGCAGGAAGCTACCTTGCTGCAGCTGGCGGCTCAAACGGGGGGGCAATACGTGGAGCTCAATAACCAGCAAAACGGGTTTGAGCCGCTGCTGCGCGCGCTGCGCACCATGCCCGGCGCGGTAGAACAAGTATGGACCGTGGCGGTGGCCGACAACCGCTACCGTTACCCCCTGGCCGCGGCGCTGCTCTTGCTGGCGTTGGACATTGCGCTCACCGTTACGGTCATCCGCCCATGAAACAGCTGGTAGTACTGGCGCTGCTGCTGAGTGGCCCCACGTGGGGCTTGCTGACCCGCGTGCACGACCGCAATGTGGCCGTGGCCGTGGGAGCCGCCGCGTATGCCCGCGGCGATGCCCCCCGGGCAGCCAATGCTTTTGCGGCGGCTTTGGAAGCCAATGCCCAACGCGTAGCCGACCCTCGCTTGCTGCTAAACTTGGCACACGCCCACTTGCGGGCCGGACAGCTGGCACCGGCCCGCGTGGCCTACGGCCGGCTGTTGGCCGGCAGTCCGGCGCCCTTTAGCAGCGTGGCCCGGCAGCAGCTGGCGGTGCTGACGGCCCAGCAGGGCGAAATTGCGCAAGCCCTCAGCCTGCTAAAACAAGCGTTGGTTTTGGACCCCACCAATGCGGCCGCCCGTTTCGATTTCGAAGTTCTTAGCGACTTTATTGCCAAGCGGCAAGGGCCCAGGATACCATCGCCGCCCCCCGCGCAGGCGCCCAAACCCTCGCCGGATAAGAATGGCGGCGAAAAGAACAGCCCAGCGGAGCAAGCCGGCAACCAACGCCAGGGCCAGATTAACGCCCCTGAGCAGGCACAAAATCCGCCCAATTCGCCACCCGAGCGCCGGCCCGATGCCAAAGGCCAAGCTGATAACCGCGGTGGCCGCACGCCCGGCGCAGGCACTTCCCAGCCGTTGGCTACGGGGACAAACCCCGGCTCGCAACAAGGCCTTGACCGCGGGAACGAGTCGGGGACGGGGCCCAATGGCACCAGCTACCGAGCGGGCGCGGAAGCCGCCGCCGGCGACCTGCGCCTGCAAACCCAGCGGGAACGACTGGAGGCCATGAACTTAAGCCCGGCCCAGGCCCGGCAGATTTTGGAAACGCTGCGGGCTCAGGAGCAACAGTACTTGCAGCAGCTCACCCGCCCTGCCCAGCAGAAAGCCGACCCGAGCAAGCCAACCTGGTAAGCTTTCGCCCCAGAAAACATGGCAGTTGGGAAGCCAACTAAGATTCGCTAACAACTGTTAGGCAGTTTACCAATCCGGGGAGGTTAAATCCGTACTTTTGCGGCCTGAACCGACCTCCCACCCCACCCTTTTTACATTCTTAGTATGCAAATCAAAGAAGTTGTCATCATCTCCGCCGTCCGCACGCCGATTGGCTCGTTTGGCGGCGCCCTGGCGTCGTTATCGGCCACCGAACTCGGGGGCATTGCCTTGAAAGGCGCTTTGAACAAAGCCGGCGTGGCGCCGTCCGAAGTCGACCAGGTGATTATGGGCAACGTGATTTCGGCCAACCTGGGCCAGGCTCCGGCCCGCCAGGCGGCCAAGAAGGCCGGCTTGCCCGACACCGTGGAGTGCACCACCGTGAACAAAGTATGCGCTTCGGGCACCAAGGCCATCATGTTTGCCTCGCAGGCCATCATGCTGGGCCAGGCCGAGGTGATTTTGGCCGGCGGCATGGAAAGCATGAGCAACGTGCCTTATTACCTCGACAAAGCCCGTTTCGGCGCCAAGTACGGCCACGGCCAAATGATTGACGGTCTGGTGCGCGACGGCCTGTGGGACCCCTACCACGACTACGCCATGGGCAACGCGGCCGAGAACACGGCCAAGGAAATGGGCATCACCCGCGAACAGCAGGACGCCTTTGCCATTGAGAGCTACACCCGCAGCGCTGCCGCCGCCAAGGCCGGCAAGAAGAAGGACGAAATCATCCCCGTAACCATTGAGAGCCGCGGCAAAACCACGGTCATCGAAGACGACGAGGAATACCTGAAAGTTGACTTTGCCAAAGTTGCCGGCTTGAAGCCCGCCTTTATCAAAGAAAACGGCACGGTGACCGCGGCCAACGCCTCGACGCTGAACGACGGCGCGGCCGCCGTGCTGCTGATGAGCCGCGAGAAAGCCGACGCTCTGGGCCTCACCCCCATCGGCCGTATCCTGGGCTTTGCCGATGCCGAGCAGGCGCCGGAGTGGTTTACCACCTCCCCCGCCCTAGCCATTCCGAAGGCGCTGAAGCACGCCGGCAAAACGGCTGCTGATGTGGATTTCTACGAAATCAACGAAGCTTTCTCGGTGGTGAGCTTGGCCAACAACCAGCTGCTGAAGCTGGAAGGCACCAAAGTGAACGTGTACGGAGGCGCCGTCAGCCTGGGCCACCCGCTGGGGGCTTCGGGGGCGCGCATCGTGACCACGCTGATGAACGTGCTGAAGAACGAAGGCGGCAAAATTGGCGTGAGCGGCATTTGCAACGGCGGCGGCGGCGCCAGCGCCATTGTGGTGGAGGCGTTCTAAACCCGTCGCAAATAGAAGTTGAAGCCCCGCTGAGTGATTGGCGGGGCTTTTTCTTTGGCCCGAAATTTAGCAAGACCCGTTGACCGCACGGAAATGGCTTTTCCTGCGTTCTTGCGCCTATGAAATACCTATTGCCTTTTCTGTTACTGGTGCTGGCCCTGCCCTCGCATGGGCAGAAGCTGCGCCGATTCACGACGTTCTACGATTCCACGAAGGTGAACAAGCGGGAGGTTTATACCGCTTTGGTGGCGGCTGATACGCTGCCGCAGGGCACCTACAGGCGCTTTTATCGCAACGGCAAGCTGGAGCAGCAAACCAGCTTCACCCAGGGCAAGCGCGACTCGTCGTATGTGGAATTTCACCCCACGGGCACCCGGCGGCTGGAAGCCACCTACCGCGACGGCGTCCGGCAGGGCCCCTTCAAAACCTACTACAATGACGGCAAAGTGGCCCAAGCGGGGTCCTTTGAAAACGACGAGCCCAGCGGCGAAATCACCTATTACCATCCCGATGGCTCGGTGAAACTGCGCACTACGCTGGTGAAAGGCCAGCCCAACGGCCCCCTGAAAGCACTGTACCCCGACGGCAAGACCCAGGCCGAAATCGCCTACGTGGACGGGCAGCCCAACGGCGCCGTGAAGTTCTATTATCCCACCGGCGCGGTGCAAAGCGAGGGCGAGTTCACGCGCGGCCTGTTATCGGGCCCTTACAAGACGTACTACCCCAACGGCCAGATTGAAAACGAAGTGCTGGCCGATAAAAACGGCCGCGGGCGCTACCGCAGCTATTACCAGAGCGGCAAGCTTCAGACAGAAAGCACCTACGCCCCTGCCCCGTTGGTGCAACGCGCGGTAAAAAACCCCCTTGGCGATGACCTGACCAAGCGCGTGGCCCCGCTCACCGGCACCAACAACCTCGACGGGGCTTCGACCAGCTATTACGAGAGCGGTCAGGTGAAAACCAAGATGACCTACCGCAACGGTGTGCCCACCGGCCACGCGCTGGAATACTTCGAAAACGGCAACCTGCGCGAAGAAATCGACTACAGCAACAACGGCCGCGACCGCAAAGTCACGCGCTACCACGACGTGGCCAGCAAGCTGCCGCAAGCCGAGGAACAGTACAAGAACAACCGCCCGGCTGGCACGTGGCGCGAGTTTTACCCCGACGGCAAGACCCCCCGCAAGGCCGAAACCTATGGCCCCACCGGGCGCCTGTTGGGCGAGCGCATCACCTACTTTGAAAATGGCACCGTGCAGAGCCGGCAGCCCTTTTTAAACGGCTTTGCGGCTGGCGTGGCTCAGGAGTTCTTTCCTTCGGGCAAAATCCGGAAGGAAACCACTTACGTGCGCAGCGTGCTGCTCGGGCCCTTCAAGGAATTGCGTGAGGATGGCTCGCTGGCCGTGAGCGGGCAGTACCGCAACGGCAAACAGACCGGCGTGTGGACCTACTACAAAGAAGACGGCAAATCCGTGGACCGCACCGTGACTTACCGCAACGGCGAGTTGGTGGACCCGGTGAAGAAAGCGGCAGCCAAGCCAAAACCTGCTCCAAAGCGCAAGTAGGGAGCCTGGCTGGACCGGTTCGGTAACTCCAGCCCTGGCCAATGGCCAGGGCTTTTTTTGTGCGTCAAGAAAATAATTGCGTCGCTTGGGCAACCGAAGCTGCTGCCGGTGCATCTGAAATCTCGAGCCAAGACCAGAACGGAGCTGCAAGCTCAGCTAAGCCACCTTTTTTTTACACTTGTTTATCTACTGATAATCAAATAGTAAAACAACGTCGTGTTTAGCTAAATGAAAAATATTTGCAACAGTACCTTGCTTTGCAAAGTACCTGCTTTACATTTGTTCTGTTGTTAGCCCAGTAGCTGACGTTAGCGTGTACCAAAGACAACCCGCTACCCACACTTGACACCTCACACTCACCGGGGTGGGCGACCAAGCCACTCTCCTCCGCAGCGGAACCGCGGCCGCTGCCCGACCAGAGTTGCTTACTAGCCCCCGCCACCATCCTCACCTCTGCATCATGAAAGTTCTCTTCGCCCCTTCCTCTTCTGCTATGTCCCGCCTCGGCCACGCCTTGCGTGGATGGGCCCTGGCTGCCATTGTATTGCCGCTGGGCGCTGCCGCCCAGACCGGCGGCCCCGGCGCCGTGAGCGGCAGCCTGGTGGAAGCCAGCAATGGCCAAGCCGTTCCCTTCTCCGACGTGCTGTTCCTGCGGGCGGCCGACTCCACGTTTGTAGCCGTGGCGCAAACCACCGAGCAGGGCACTTTTAAGGCGGCTTCGCTTCCGCTTGGCACCTACCTCATGCGGGTGCAGGACTTGAACTACAAGCCGTTGCGCCGCCGCTTCACCCTGACGGAGGACGCACCTACGGTTTCCTTCATGGGCTTGAAATTGACTTCCGCGGCCGCCACCAAACTGAGCGAAGTGGTGGTGACCGGCCAGAAGGCCACCGTGGTGGAAGAACTGGGCAAGCGCGTGATTAACGTGGAGAAAGACCTGGGCAGCGTGGGCGGCACGGCCGCCAACGTGCTGCAAAATGTGCCTTCGGTGAACGTGGACGTGAACGGCACCGTGACCATGCGCGGCTCCTCGAACCTCACCATTCTCATCGACGGCAAGCCGGCCGGCACCGGCAACGGCGGCGGCGCGGGTGGGCCCCGCCTTGACCAAATTCCGGCCTCGCGCATTGCCCAGGTGGAAGTCATCACCAACCCTTCGGCGAAGTACGACGCTTCGGGTGGCGGCGGGGTCATCAACCTCATTACCAAGAAGGAAACTAAGAACGGCACCAATGGCACCGCGGCGTTCAACCTTGGCACCCGCGACAAATACAGCGGCAACCTGAACCTGACCCGCAAGGTGGGCAAAGCCACGTGGTCGGCGGGCTACAGCGGCCGCGACGTGACCTACGGCAGCCGCGGCAATTCTGAGCAAACGGCTTTGCTGGGCACGCCCGAGAAGCCCCAAACCGTGCGCACCACCCAAGTGGCCACCGGCCGCGAAATACACCGCAACCACTCGGTGCAGCTGGGCTTGCAACTGGAATTGCCTAAAAACCAGAGCCTGAGCTTGAACGTGGCGCCCGGCACGGAAGAAAACCTCGAAGGCGAAAGCCAGAAACTGACCCAACAAAACGGCAGCGGCCCGGTGCAGCCCGCCCGCGGCCGCCAAGACCTGGACGTGAACGTGAAAATTCTCAACTACGGCGGCGACTACCGGCGGACCTGGGAAGCCCACAAAGGCCGGGAGTTGTCGGCCAACTTCGGCGGGGTGGTGATTGACGCTTCGGTGCCGGTGGTGCAGCGGCAGTACGCCGAGCCCGGCTCGGCGCTGGTGCCCCAGCCCGGCACCCGGCAGCAGCTCGACCTGCGGGGCGGCGTGCAGTTTGGTAAAATAGACTACACCCACCCCTTTGCCGAGGGCAAAGGCCGCCTGGAAATGGGGGCCAAGTTCGAGCGGCAAGCCAACGTGGGCTCGAACAAGTTCGGGTTTGCCAACAGCGAAACCAATCCCGACGCCTTTCAGGACGACCCCGCCCGCTCGCTGACCTACAACTCAGAACAGCTGGTGCCCGCGGCCTATGTGACCGTGCAGCGGCCCTTGGGCAAAAAGTGGAGCGCCCAGGCCGGCCTGCGGTCGGAGTACACCCGCATGAGCGGCACCGTGGTGGGCGGCGAAGGCATCACCCAGCGCGGCAGCCTCGACCAGGACTACCTCAATTTCTTTCCCTCGGCCAACGTCAACCGCGAGTTTGGCAAGGAGCCCGGCCAAAACCGCCTGCAGCTGAGCTACGCCCGGCGCCTCAACCGGCCCAACTTCATGCAGCAACTGCCGCTGGCCATCTACCAGGACCCGCGCAGCTACCGCCTCGGCAATCCCCGCTTGCAGGCCGAATTCAGCCACAACATCGAATTGGGCCACCAGCTGAACCTCGGCCAAGCCACCATTACCAGTACGGCATTTACCCGCATCACCACCAACTCCATCCAGCGCCTGCGCTACATCGACACCACCGCCACCCGCCTGGCGGGCCCCGGCGCGGGCCTCGTCACGGCCGAAACCTACGACAATAACGGCACCATCACCAACATCGGCGCCGAGTTTAGCCTCAACCAGCCCCTGGCCAAGTGGTGGCGCCTGAACGCCAGCACCAGCGTCTACCGCGCCCAGATTGCGGCCAACGCTTTCGGCAACAACCGCCAGGCCCTGGTGGGCAGCGTACGCCTGAACAACAACTTCACCATCCGCCCCACCCTGGAAATGCAGCTGAGCGGCAACCTGCGCTCGGCCTCGCTCACGGCCCAGGGCCGGCAGCTGGCCCAGGGGTCGGTGGACCTGGCCCTGCGCCAACGCCTGTTCTCGGACCGCGCCGCCCTCACGCTCCGCGTTTCGGACTTGTTCAACACGCTGGAGTACCGCAGCGAAATCGAGACCGACGCGCTGCGCAGCTACCGCTTCGCCAAAGACGAGACCCGCGTGGGCTGGCTGGGCTTCACCTGGTACATCGGCGCCAGCAAGGCCAAGCCGGGCCGCATCGAGGCCGCGCCCCAGGGCGGTGGCGGTTTCGGCGGCTGAGTCAGTTAGCTTTCCAGTACCACCCCGCTTTTCTCACCTTCCTTTCTGCAAGCAAGCCCCGTCGTCGGTGAGTCCGGCGGCGGGGCTTGTTGCAAAGTAGCCACCCGGTTTGGGGTGCGTAGTTTCGCCCACGTTTTCTCTCCTCTTTCATTTTTCTGTTGATGTTCAAGTTGCTTCTGCCGGCTGCCGCGCTGGCTATTGCGTCCCTGCTAGCCGGCCCACCCGCCCACGCCCAGGCTCCGGCTTTCACGTCCTACGCCCAGTTCAACGACACGCTGGTGGCCCGCTACAACCGCGGCGATTTTGCGGGGATAGAAGGTCTCGGCAGCCCGGCCCTGCGCAAAATTGAGCCCTTGGGCAACATGGTGCCCTACCTGACCAACATTAAGGAGAAAACGGGGCGCATTAGCAGCGCCACGGTGCTAGCAGTGCGAGGTGCTCGCCACGAGTTTGAATGGAAAGGCGAAAAGCAAAACCTGCGCGTGTCGCTCACGTCGCCGGCGCCGGGCGTCATCGACGACTACTACATTTCGGACTTCATCGCTCAGCCCGCCGGTGCCCGCCGCACCACGCCGGTGCTCACCGACAACAAGCAGAAAACGGCGCTTGACCAAGCCGTGCACCGCGCCGCCGCGCTCTACATGCAGCACCCCAATGCGGCCGGCATGTCCGTTGGCATCTACCAGCAGGGCAAAACCTACTTCTACAACTACGGCGAGGTCGAAAAAGGCACCGGCCGCCTGCCGACTTCGGCCACCTACTACGACTTGGGTTCGGTGGCCAAAACCTTTGTGGGGACGCTGCTCGCGCAAGCGGTGCTCGATAAGAAAGTGAAGCTGACCGACGACATCCGTCAGTACTTGCCCGGCCAGTACCCCAACCTGGAGGTGGAGGGCCGCGCCATCCAAATTCTGGACTTGGCTAATCACAGGGGCGGGCTGCCTGGCCCATCCCACGTCTATATCCCGGCCACCAAAACCCGCTTCGACCAGCTCAATCAAACGGAAAAAGTCGCTTATTACAACAAGTACACCGCCGACAGCCTGCTCACCGACCTGCGCGCCACCAAGCTCCGGACCAAGCCCGGCACGGTCTACAACTACAGCGGCTTCGGCATGCTGGTGCTGCAGCTGATTCTGGAGCGCGTGTACCAGCAGCCCTACGAGCAGCTGGCCACCAAGTTCGTGCAAACCCGTTTCGGCATGTTCGACACCAAGCGGGTGCTGACGCCTGCCGAGACAAAACGCTTTGCCACCGGCTACAAAAACAACGGCGAGGCGTTTTCGCGCGTCAACTACACCGGTTTTTGGGGCGGCCCGACCATGTGCTCGACCGCTGCTGACCTGATGAAATACGCCCAAGCCAACCTGGCCGAGCGCGAGCCCGCCGTGCGCCTAGCGCACCAGCGCACCACCGGCAAGGCCCCCGAATTTGGCAATGGGCTGGGCTGGCGGCTGGACGCCGACGCCGATGGCCACTCGCGGATTCAGCACAGCGGCAGCTCGCCCGGCTTTAACACCTGGTTTTCCGTGTACCCGGAGCAGGATTTTGGCATTGTCATTCTGGTGAATGAAAACGTCAATCAAACCCGCCTGACCGAGATGGAAGAGCTCCTCAAGCAGGAAATGCCCAAACCAGCCGCAACCAAGAAGCAGCCGGCCCGCGCCGCGGCTGGAGGAGCAGGTGGACGCTGAACTTGGTTCAAGCCTTTTCCACCAAACCTCGGCGGGCTGACACCATCACAACTGACTTCACCTTGCGGACACTGCTTTTTCGGCCCGAACCCTCCCCTAGGTGCTGCGTTGGCGCTTCCGGCAGGGTCCGGTCTTTTGCGGGCAGGGGCGGCGCTCAGGCCTTTCGGCTTCTACCTTTGCCCGCGTTATGCAAAAACCCAGTATTCCGAAAGGCACCCGCGACTTTGGGCCGGCCCAGGTGGCGCGCCGCCAGCACATTTTCAACGTCATCCGCCGCACGTTTGAGTCATTTGGCTACGCGCCGCTCGAAACGCCGACGCTGGAAAACCTCTCCGTGCTCACCGGCAAGTACGGCGACGAGGGCGACCAGCTCCTATTCAAGGTGTTGAATTCCGGTGACTTCGCTAAAGACGTGACGGCCGCCGACCTGGAAACCGGCTCCAAAGCCTTGCTGCCCAAAGTGGCCGAAAAAGGCCTGCGCTACGACCTCACCGTGCCCTTTGCCCGCTACGTGGCCATGAACCGCGGCACCCTCACCTTCCCGTTCAAGCGCTACCAGATGCAGCCCGTGTGGCGCGCCGACCGCCCCCAGCGCGGCCGCTACCGCGAGTTTTACCAGTGCGACGCCGACGTGGTGGGCACCGACTCCCTACTCTGCGAAGCCGAAATCGTGCTCATGATGGCGCAGGTGCTGAACGGCCTGGGGCTGGACGATTTCACCATCAAAATCAACCACCGCGCCATTCTCGATGACATTCACCAAGCCGTAGGCGGCGTTGTAGGGCAGGAAGGAAGCCTTTATGTTGCCATTGATAAGCTTGACAAAATCGGGCGTGATGGTGTGACCCAGGAACTACTGGCACGCGGTTTTTCGAAATCAGCTATAGACCGGCTTTTTGAGCTCCTCAGCGTTAAAGGAACCTACCTGGAGAAAATACATGCCCTGAGCGAGCATATTCGGCTCAGCATTGGTACCGATTATACTGGTTACACCGACCTGCGCGAGGTGTACGACATCCTGCAGGCCTCAGGCTTCAAGCAGTTCGACCGGCTCGAATTTGACCCCACCCTGGCGCGGGGCCTCTCCTACTACACGGGCTGCATTTTTGAAGTCAAAATCAACAACGTGCAAATGGGTAGCGTGAGCGGCGGCGGGCGCTACGACAACCTCACCGGTTCCTTTGGGCTGCCGGGCGTGTCGGGCGTGGGCTTCTCTTTCGGCGTGGACCGGCTCTACGACTGCCTGGAGGCGCTGGACCTATTCACCAGTACCGCCGAAACGCCCACCCGTTGCCTCCTCACGCACTTCGACGCAGCCAGCGGCCGGGCGGCGCTGCCGCTGCTGGCCGAGCTACGCGCCGCGGGCATTCCCAGCGAGCTGTATCCGGATGCCAGCAAGCTCCAGAAGCAGTTCAAATACGCCGATGCCAAGGGCATTCCCTTGGTCATCATCATGGGCCCCGAGGAAGCGGCGGCCGGCGTGGTGAAAATCAAAATCATGCAAACCGGCGTGGAGCGGGTGCTGCCGGTTGGCGAAGTGGTGGCCGCGCTGACGGTGGAGTAGAAGCTTTGGGTTGACGGATGAAAAAGACCGTCATACATAAGAACGTCATACATAAGGCCGTCATGCATGACGGCTTAATTGCGTAATCCGCTTTCCTGGTTAAGGCACCGCCACCCGCGTGGTAAACACCTCCTGCCGCAGCGTAAGCCGCACCAGGTACACCCCAGCCGCCAAAGCCCCTCCCTTGCCAGCCGGCAACGGAATGGCTTGCGGACCCGCCGCGGAGGCTTTGGCCGGCACCTGGGCCACTTCGCGCCCAAGCATGTCGGTGAGGCGCACGGCGGCCCGCCCGGCGGGCAGGGTGAAATGCACGGCCGTTTCGGCGGTCAGTGGATTGGGGTACACACTTATGTTCAGGCGGGCCAGAGCTTCTGGGCTAGTAGCCAGGGGTGAGGCATCACATCATAGATGCGGACTTGGTCGAGGTAAATGGGGTTGCCGCCGGTGCTTCTGAACTGAAAGCGAACCCAAGTATTGGGGCCGATGTACTGCTGGTTGAGCAGGAGCGTGAAAGTGGTCCATTGCGGCGCGGAAGTGGGCACGAAGCCGCTTTGCGGGGCCTGCCCGGCCGCCTGAAGCCGGCCGCTGATGTAAACCTGCCCCGTTATGTTGCTAAAGACCTCGCAGTCCGTGCCATACTGCACCAGCAGTTGGTCGTTGCCGCTGCCCTGCACCGTGGGGTGGATGGCCCAAGCCGTGCGAAAGCTGCGCTGCGCGGGCCGCCCCTGCAGCGCGCTCAGGTCGAGGACGGGCGAAGTAATGGCGACAAAATTGGGGCTGCCGGCGGTGACCGGCGCGTTGGGCACCGAAATGCAGGCCGTGCCATCGGCGGCCACCAGCGCGCTGCCGCTCACCCGCTGCCAGCGGCAGGCCGTGGGTCGCCGGAGAGTGTCCAGCAGCCAGTTGCGCAAGTCGGCCGGGCCGAAATTATAAGGGAAAGTCGGTGTTTCGAACGACTCGTTCACCGGTCCGGTGAGGCCCGTGCCGGGGCCTCGCACCTGCATCCAGTTTTGTTCGGTCCGGCTAACGGGCAGGCCGCCAGCCGGCGTGATGGTCAGCGTCACGGGGTAAAGCCCCGGCGTGGGGTAGCTCACGCGCTCGAAGCGCGCGGTGCTGGTGGCCGGCACCCCGCCCGGAAAGGACCACCTCACCTGCGCGGTGGGGGCGTTCAGGGCGTCGCTGTTGCCGAGGCCGGTGAAGTAGCGCGGCCCACCGGTCTGGTTGAGGCACACCTGGCGCAGGTCCGTGCCGATGGTCACGAAGGGGGGGCAGCCGCCGGCCGGCGGCTGGAAGCCGTCGGCGGTGCCGGTGGCCGCCAGGTTGGCCGCCGTGGTGAGCGTGCTGCGGCAACCCAGGGCCAGCGAGGCCCGAATGACGGTGCGCTGGCCCGTAGTGAACATGTTGGAGCACGACGTGTAGTCCACAGAATTCTGCACATTAGCCAGGATGGGCTGCCCGGTGCCGGGGTCAGTGCACGAGGTGAAAGCTAGGTCGCAGGTGTACGTGCCGATGGTGGCAGGCCTGTCGGCAATGCCATCGCCGAGGGCACAGTTGCCGGTGACACCGGGCGCATTGGTGGAGCCACAGGTGTGCGACAGGCCGAAGTAGTGCCCCAGCTCATGGGAAAGCACGTGCGGGTTGAGGTTGCCGCTG
Source organism: Hymenobacter sp. (assembly GCF_036388155.1). NCBI lineage: Bacteria > Pseudomonadati > Bacteroidota > Cytophagia > Cytophagales > Hymenobacteraceae > Hymenobacter > Hymenobacter sp. Next base: position 36,791 of record NZ_DASVSI010000092.1, read on the forward strand.
GCCCCGCCGATGGTGCCGAAGCTGGCCTTGCGAATCACGGCGCCGTCGGATGAGCCAGCGGTGCAGGGCAGGAAAGAATAGCCCGCCGTAGAGGAGAGGACCGCGCCGATGTCGTCGACCACCCAAATGTTGAGGTAGCGCGCCGGGTCCCAGCGCACGGCCCGCTTCAGCAGCTCATCGTTCGAGGCCTGCCCGTGCGGCGAGAGCGTGCGGGTGATGCCGGTGTTGTACGAGGCGGTTTCCGACGAGGGGTCAAGCACCTGGGTGTCGTCGTCACAGCCCGGGCCAACGAGTGCCGCACTGGCAAGCAGTAGCCTCAGGGCAAGAAGGCCCCTCATGGCCCGATGTGCGGTGGTGGTGAGTTTCATGGGTCAATTGTCAGGGGTTCAACATGGGACTGCTTCCTCTGCTTCGGAGCCATTGGCCAGAAACGCTGCCAGACTTACCGCCCCAAATTATATTATCGGGAAAGGCCCTGCTTGCTTCATTGACTGGCCGCCAAGCCCATAAGTCAGACAACTCGCTCCCGTCGACCAACGACACGGGCCGGCTTCACCACTTGCCGGAAAGGCGCCGCTGGTCCACCCGGCAGCCTTTTTAAGCCCCCGCTTTTTCTAATAACATTGAAGCTGTTTTAGGAGTCGGCTCTGCCTGGTCCGACGCCCTAGGCGTCCGACCGGTTGTCGCAAGCACGGTA
>NZ_DASVSI010000093.1:0-14389 GCF_036388155.1 Hymenobacter sp.
CTTTTAGTCCGCGCGTGAACTGTGTATATGGGCAACTCGCGGACTGAAAGTCCGCGCTACAATTTTTCAGGCTCCCCTCTCCGCGGGAGAGGGGCCGGGGCCGTGCCCGGCAGGGGTGAGGTGAATGGGAGGCTACTCTCAACCAATAATTCCAGCGTGCTTCGACAGGACCAAGCGGGCTTCGCTGAGCCACTGGGTAATGCAGGCGTATTCTTGCTGGGTCATCCAGCGGTTGTATTTGCCGCGCACCTGCACCACGGTACGGTTGGCCGTCACTTCAATGGTCAAGCCACGGGTACGTCCACAGTCAGGGAGAAAATGCCGCAGTTGCCCATTCGACAGGACTGCACGTAAGTCGCCACGCAATTGCGTTGCGCATTTCCCTCCTCCTGCAGTTGCCCGTAGGTGGTGAGCTGTTCGATGCGCACCGGGCCGGCCTGAAAATTGGCTACCGGCAAGCCCGCCCAGCTGATGCTGCCCGGGATGACTGCGCCGCCCGATTGGCGACGCGCCCGCGCCAGGCCGCGGTGCCATTGCTCGGTTTGGGCGAGCACCGACGCCATGCTGCGGCCTTTGAGCGTAAAGCCCGGTTGGGCTGGCTCGGTACCGATGCCCACGCTGCGCTTCTGGTGAATCCAGTCGCAGACGGGGCCAAAGTGCCGCGGGTCGACCATGGGCGCGGCCACAAAAAAGTCGACCACGCTCAGCCAGAACGCATCATCCGCCAAGGGAGCCCTTCCCAGCCGCGACTCCATCACCACGCCCCACCAAGCCAGCGCGCCGCGGGCCGACAGTTGGGCATAGCGCAAGGCTTCGCGGAAGGTGCAGCCGGCGGGCGCTTCCCGCAGGCCGTGCTCCACCCGTTTGTTCAGCGGCACGGGCAACTGGGAAAAGCTGCGGAGCGAATGCCCCTGGCCCAAGTGCAGGGTCAGGTCGGGCAGGTTCACACCGTCTTCCACCAGCGTCAGGCGAGTCCAGGAGTCAATCAGCCAGTCCGGCGTGTTGCCGTAGCGGTCGAACAAGTGCCGCACCAGGCTGGTGAGCTGCCGGTACGCATTGCTGCTCTTGGGCTTCCAGTCGGCCACTTCGCGCACTCGCTTGTCGTACCGCTGGGCCAGGGCCGCTACGCCCAGCGCCAGTTCGGGCCGATGCAACAGCTCCGTGCGCTTGGCGGCCAGGGCCCGCAAAGCACCTCTGACATTGCCTTTCTCCGCAACCGACAGGTCACCCGCCATGCAGGCCCCGTACAGCTGCGACAGCTCAGAATTGGCACCCAAACTTGCGTAAAGCTCATAGGGAGAACCGAAGGAAAGAAGGTATTCAACTTGTTTGGGCTGGGGCCATTTGCGCCAGCTCACGTGTTGCGCCAGCGCAACGCCGGCCTGCTGCCATCGGTAGGCTTCGGCCGAAATAGGTTTGTTACGGTTTGCCATAATGCGGGGCCTGCCCGCAGACAGCGCCTAGCTAAAAAGTGAGGAGGTGGGCGCACGCATTTGGCGCCCCGATTTCAATTGTTTCTCAGGGCGCGAATTGTGGCGCCCGCCGTTACCATCGGCCGCTGCTCGCAGCGGCCGGTCCGCACCAAGCGGAATTGCAGCAGGGTTTGTTAAGTAGAAGCGCATGGCTAAAACGGAGGAATTAGGAATGAGAAATCAGGTGTTTATTCGTAAGATTTAATCGCAGAATCAATTGCTGCATGATTAACAATTAATTCAATTTACTCTGGGCGTATTTATCCTATCCAAATAAAAACTCAATTTTATTTGGCAGGTAAAGACACGAAAAAGCCCGGCTTTTTGATGGGCCGGGCTTCTCAACTTCGTGGGGTTTACGCCGAGATTATCGGCGCTTCCAACAAGCGTGAAAAGCACGGCCGCAGCTATCCAACTGGCCGCAATCGGGCCGTTTTGTAAACTGCTTGGGCAGGTAACTGGGGCGGATATTGTGCATCAGGTGAATGAGATAAGCGGTTTGAAACCGACTAGCAACAAAAAACCCGAGCGTTATGGGCTCGGGCGGTGTCAGGTTTTAGCGGGTGCTAAAATCAGGCAAACGTACCGAGCGGGAGCAGCCGTTCTGGCTGCATCTTATTCGAATTGCTGGTGAATGTTAGGTGCCGGTACATGGTTGTTTGCTTTTGGTGCGACAAAGGTTGGTTAATAAATTTTATTCCGCAAATAATTTTCAAATTAATTATTAAATATTTTTCGCAAACCCAATTAATACATCAACCAACATAGTTTTGGCAGAAAAACTATTTTCTAATTAATCGATTTACTCGCTAACCTCCCCTACCGCTTCGCAGTACACTGCCCACATGCCGCGCCTCGCTACTTCCGACCATTACACTCTGGCTTTACCCGAGGGGCACCGCTTCCCCATCGCCAAATACGCCCTCATTCGGGAGCAGCTGCTGTGGCAGGGCATTGCGGCGGAAGCGGACTTTTACGAGCCCGGCCTGTGCGCCGAAGAAGATGTGCTGCGCGTGCACACCGCCGAATACTGGCACAAAGTGCGCGACCTGCAGCTGAGTCCCACCGAAGTACGCCGCCTGGGCCTGCCCCAGAGCCCGCAGCTGGTGCGCCGCTCGTTGAGCAGCAGCGCCGGCACGCTGCAGTCGGCCCGGCACGCGCTGCGCGACGGCGTGGGCCTGAACCTGGCCGGCGGCACCCACCACGCCTTTGCCGACCGCGGCGAGGGCTTTTGCGTGCTGAATGACCAAGCCATTGCGGCGGCACATTTGCTGGCGCACGGTTTGGCTCAACAAATATTGATTGTTGACCTTGATGTGCACCAGGGTGACGGCACGGCGGCCATTTTCCAGCACGAGCCGCGCGTTTTTACATTCTCGATGCACGCCGGGGCCAATTACCCGTTGCGCAAGGAGCAGTCAGACCTGGACTTACCATTGGAGCTGGGGATGCAGGACGCCGACTACTTGCGGCTACTTGCTGCCACGCTGCCGCCGCTAGTGGAACGAGTACAACCCGATTTTATCTTCTACCAAGCCGGGGTGGACGTGCTGGCCACCGACAAGCTGGGCAAACTGGCCCTGACGCCCGCCGGCTGTCGGCAGCGTGATGAGCTGGTGCTGGGCCTGTGCCACGCCCGCACCCTGCCGGTGGCCGTGAGCATGGGCGGCGGCTACTCCGAGCGGCTGGCCGACATCGTGGACGCGCATTGCAATACGTTTCGGGTGGCGTTTGAGCTGTGGCCGTAGGCCCCCTACTCCTCTGCCGTACCTTTGCACACGATGAAAAAAGCTGATTCTGCGCAACCTGCTACCATTAACGTACCCGCTCGGCAAGTAGAGCAGCCCAGTGGGTCGCCTGCGCAACAGGCATTCCGGCAGGCCATTCTGGACGTGGAGAACCTGCGCGAACGGCTGCGTGACCTACGTGCCGAACAGGCCGAAGCGCGCCGCCGCTACTGGCAGCAAGTGGGGCCGGCGGCGGCCGCGGTGGTGGCCGCCCGGCGCGGCCTGTTCCCTTCGTTAGAAGAGGCGTTGCTGCTGGGCTACTTCAGCCGTTTGGAAGAAGAGCAGATTACGGAACTGATTTTGGGGAATGCGCGGGCGCTGGAAGACCGTTTTGGCGAGGATGAGGGCGCTATCATTCGGAAGTATGCGCCCAAGGGCCACGCCTCGATAAATACGCCAGAGACATCAGCGGCCAACGCTGCAGGTTCTAAAACAGAACCGGAATACGTCCCCGACCCTACCTTGCCGCCGCACGAGCAGGCCGCCGCGGCTGCCCGAGCGCGGCGTAAAAGCAAAACCCAACGCAAACAAGAAGCCGAAGCACAAGCCGACCAACGGCAACTAGAAACCAACGCCAAAACCATTTACCGCCAACTGGCCCGCACCCACCACCCCGACTTGGAACGCGACCCCGAAAAGCAAGCCGCCAAAACTGCCCAAATGCAGCGCATCACCGAAGCTTACGAGGCCGACGACCTGTACACGCTCCTGCAGCTACTGGCGGAGTCCGGCCCGGCCGATGCCGACTCAGACGACGTGCTCACGCGCTACACCCGCGCCTTGCTGCAACAACAAGTACAGCTGAAGCAGGAAATGAACGAGCTGAAGTACGGTCCCAACGGTTTCGTCACGGCCTCCGGCAAAAAGCAGGAGTTGGAACTACGCCAGCTCAAGCGCGACCTGCGCGCCGAGGCCGAATACGTGCAGCACATCGGCCGGCTCGTGCAAGAGCCCGAAGGATTGCGCGACGTGCTCCGGCAACTAGCCGCCGAGGGCCTGAGCAGTATTTAAGTCATCCCGCAAAACCAGGCCGGCAGGCTGCGCACAGCTTGGCGGTGTGGTTTATGCCGGTCAGCTATTAGCCTCTTAAGCCCCTTTTGAAGCTAAAATCTCCACCATTTCTATCTGAGGGGGCTAGCCCAAAGGTCGGCGTGGGTGCTTAAAGCAGCAGCTACCTGACCGGCTAGGTGGGCTTTGCGGCCGGCCTCATCCGGAAAAGTATCGAAGATGCCGAACGTGGAAGGGCCCAGACGCAGGGCGTACCAAGTGGTGGTAGCGGGCTTGGCTTCCACAATCAGCAGGGCGCCAGCCAGGAAATCAGCGACGGTTTGTTCGTGGCCGGATTTTACTTCGAGGCGGACCAATAGGGCTACTTTTACCATGGGTTGTCGGCGTTAGGAGAGTATTCCTGCCCACAACAAAAGCAGAACCTTTTTTGATTATTGCAGGCTGGTTGCTAGGCGATAAAATCAACGGCCGCCCACACCACTTCGGCGTCGCGCATAATGCGGTTGTGCCCCAAGCCCCGGGTGGCATGCAGCACGGCGCCGGGCCAGGCGGCCGCAATTTGTCGGCCCTCCGCAAACGGAATGATTTCGTCTTCTTCGTCGTGCATCACCAGTACTTTTTCTGCCCCACCAGTTGGGCCAGCGGCGGCAGCAGCGAAGGAGTTAACCGCACGCCCCGTCACCTGCTCCACGTGCTGCACGAAGCGTGCTACAAAATCAGTCGACAAGTACAGGAAATCGGCAAAGCGGCCGGCTACCTCCCGCGGGCCGACTGGCGCACTCAGCAGCACCAGGCGCGGCAAAGCTGCGCCACCGGGCAAGCGCACCGGCATGCCGGCCACCGACGCCGCGCCAAACGAATGCGCCACGATGGCCCGCACCTCCCCCACGGTGTCGACAACGGCCTGCACGGCCCCGCCAAAATCGGTTAGCGTGACCTGCTTGCCGCCTGAGGCGCCGTGGCCGGGGCCATCCAGCGCCACCACGCGGTAGCCAGCCGCCAGCAACGGCTGCACCCACGCCCGCCAAAAGCTGGCTCGGTGCTCCCACCCGTGCACCAATACCACCGCGGGCGCCGCCACCGGCCCCCATTCATACACGGCCACCGGGCCGGTGTGATAGGCAAGGGTGCGACGCCGCGCGTCCTGCATAGCGCTTGCTTCCCAGTCCTTCACCGGCAGGCGGCGCGGCGAGCAAAACACCTTCCAAGCCAACTTGAAACCCAGGCCCGGCGCCACCGCCGAAAGTACCTTCAACTGCCAGCGCAGCAGCCGCAAGCCCGCGGGTGGCGACGGATAACGCACGCGTGGGGCCGCGGCGCGGGCATGCTCCTCAATCGGGTAATAGTCTTGCGCAGGCGAGAAGGTGTTGGTCATAGCACAGAGAAAATAAGGTGATGCAAAAACACATGTCCCGCAACGACACCGCCGCGTTAGGCCAATAATTCCAGCCGGAGTTGGCCCACAATGACTTGGAAGGGGGTTTCGTCGTGCACGCGGGCCACTTGCAAGGCGCCCGCCAGGGTGGTGAGCACCTGCGCGGATTTGGCCGCGGGGCTCCCCACAAAGCGCAGGGTGCCGGTGGCGCGGCCCACGGCCAGCACCTGGGCCAACCACTCGGTCAACTCGCGGTTGAAGGTGCGCAGCTCGGCTTGCATGGGCAGCGGCAAGGTTCGGAAATCAGCCGCCAGCGACCCAAACAAGCAGACCCGGCGCTCCTGCCCCAGGTGGTTGTCGTACACGGCCAGCAGCGCCTCAAATTGCTCAACGGGCGAAAGGTTGGCCACGCGGGGCAGGTCGCGCCACTTGCGCAGGCGGCGCAGCTGCCGCGTCACAATGGCGGTGCCCAAATCGTCCTTGCTGGGGTAATGGTAGTGAATAGCAGCCGGCTTGATGCCGAGTTCTTTGGCCAGGTGCTGGTAGCTAAAGGCATTGAAGCCGCGCTCTAAAAGCAAGGCTTCCGCCAAATCAAGAATGCGCGTGCGGGTATCGGGCGCGAGCGTAGTAGTTTGCTGAGCTTTGTTTGCCATTGCGCTACAAATATACCACTTACTTACTAATTAGTAAGTAATCAAATTACTCCCAAAAAACAGCCCTTTCCTGTTTAGGAAAGGGCTGTTGCACTTGAAGCACCAAATGCTTGGGTGGTGAGAGCTACTCTTCGGCTCCTTGGCCCAGCGCGTCGACGGCAGCCTGCACGGCTTCGGCGCGATAGGCGGGCGCGGTAGCCGGGGCCTTCAGAAGCCGCAGCAGGCGCTGGTATTTCTGGCGGCCCTCGGCCAGCATTTGCTCGCTCACTTCGATGGTGAACACGCTAAAAGGCTCCACTTTTTGCACGCCCACCAGCAAGAACCGCTCGGCGTGAAGGGCATCGGTGTAGAAGGCGGCTTGCCGGTCATAATCGTAGGCCGAGCATTGCCAGAGGAAATGGTCGGCATCCCGTGCCATGGTCGTTTTAAAATCGATGATGGTGAAGGGCTGGTCGGGATGGTTCACCACGAGGTCGGCGCGCAACTTGCATAGCGTGTCGGTTTCGGGCTCGGTAAAGAGCACGCTGACTTCGGGCGTGCCGGCTTCGAGAAGCTCCACCAAGTGCGTGTTCATCTTCACGCCCTCCACCAGCCACCACACCAGCGTATCGTTTAGGCCGGGCTGACCAGCCACGTAATCGTCGGGCTCGAGTAGTGCGGTGTGGAAGGCAGTGCCAAAGCTCAATGCGCCTTCGTTGGAATTGGTTTGGGGGCGCGGGGGCCGGCCGTCGAGGGCATCGCGCAGGCGCGACAAGTCGGAGTTGGCAATGGCGGGCAGGGCGCGGTACGTGTCGTAATCGAGGCGTAGCAGGTCGGGGCGGCGGAAGGGGGCGGCGGAGTCGGGCATGGATGAAAAGGTAACAGCTAAAAGCGCGTAATGGCTCCGCTTGCGTGCTACGTTTCCGGCAAATCGCCGGTTTTCACCGGGCCCTCGTACTCGAAGCAGCGGAGGGCCAAGGCCCTGTGCATTCATCCTGCTTTTCCCACTTTTATGGCTGCTTGGATTCCCTACGCCTTGCTCTCAGCCCTGTTTGCGGCCCTCACCGCCATCTTCGCCAAAATTGGCATCCGGGGCGTCGACTCCGACTTGGCCACGGCCGTTCGCACGGTCGTCATCCTCTTAGTGGCGTGGGGCATTGTGTTGGCGCGCGGGGCCGCAGCCGGCTTGCCAGCCATCACGGGACGCACGTGGGTCTTTTTGGTGCTGTCGGGTCTGGCCACGGGCGCCTCCTGGCTCTGCTACTTCCGCGCCCTCAAACTAGGCCCCGTGAGCAAAGTAGCGCCCGTTGACAAGCTAAGCGTGGCCCTGGCCCTGTTGCTGGCGGTGCTGTTTCTGGGCGAAACCATTTCAGTGCGGGGTGCACTGGGCGCGGGGCTCATTTTAGCCGGCACGGTGGTGCTGGTCTGGGCATAAAGTGCGAGACGCAAACTGAGCGGTTCCCGCCCCCGCTACCGTATTGATGCGGGCGTCTGGGTTTACGCGTTTGCTGATTTAAACAACAGGCTTCCTTCCTTCCACCGCTGAACTTTGCTGGCAATTTCAGCCAATCCCAAGTTGTGAATGCTGCCCAAATGCGTGGTCTGGAACTCACGGTGCGGCGCGTAGCTGCCGTCTTCCACGGCGCGGCCCACTTGCTGGTAGGCATCGCGAAACGGCACGCCGGCAATAATTAGCTGATTGATGTTTTCGACTGAGAAAATGGCGTCGTATTTCGCCTGCTCAATTACGCCCGGCTTAATCTTGATTTCGGGCAGCGCAAACAGCAGGATGTCCAGCAAATCGGAGAATTGCACCATCGGCCCGAACAGCATCTCCTTCAGCAGCTGGAAGTCGCGGTGATAGCCGCTTGGCAGGTTGCTGGTGGCCATGATAATGTCGTTCGGTAACGCCTGCAGGCGGTTGGCGTGACCGCGTACCAACTCAAACACGTCGGGGTTTTTCTTGTGCGGCATGATGCTGGAGCCCGTCGTAAACTCTTTCGGCAGCGTTACAAAACCCAAGTCCTGGCTGTTGTACATCACCAAATCATACGCCAGCTTGCCCAGCGTGCCCGCCGCTCCCGCAATGGCAAAGGCCAGCGTTTTCTCGGTTTTGCCGCGGAGCATTTGGGCGCCCACCGCACTCACGGCCACACTGCCAAAACCCATCTCACGGGTTGTCATTTCCCGGTCAATCGGAAAGCTGCTTCCAAAGCCCGCCCCGGAGCCCAGCGGGTTTTGGTCGGCCACGGTGTGGGCGGCGTCAAACAGCGCCAAGTCCAGCAGCAAATGCTCAGCATAGGCCGAAAACCATAGTCCAAAGCTGCTCGGCATCGCCGCCTGAAAATGCGTATAGCCCGGCAATAGGTCGTTTTTGTGAGCTTCTGCCTTCTGCAGCATTACTTCGACCAGTGCCAGCATCTGAGCGGCAATCCGCTCCGTGTAATCCTTGATAAAAAGCTGAATGGCCGTCAACACTTGGTCGTTGCGCGAACGAGCCGTGTGGATTTTCTTGCCCGCATCGCCAAATCTCTCGGTCAGGTAATGCTCTATTTTAGAATGGACGTCTTCAAAATCAGCTTCGATTTGAAACGTGCCATCTGCCACCTGCGCTAGCAGTTCATCCAACCCCGTAATTAATTGTTGCCGCTCGGCTTCCGAAATCAGTCCGGCCTTCTGCAGCATGTTGGCCTGGGCTTTTGAGGCCAGCATGTCGAACGGCGCGAGGTACATGTCCAGCACCCGGTCCTGGCCCACCGTGAATTTTTCGATGGTATCGTTCACCGAAAAACCTTTTTCCCAAATTTTCATAATTCACCTATTTAAAAAGCCCGTCATGCAGAGCGCAGCGAAGCATCTTGCCCGCTACTACTAATTACTTATTGCAGGCGAGATGCTTCGCTGCGCTCTGCATGACAGTTACGAACCTAGAGTTAAAACGAGAAATCCGTCAGCAGCGTGATGTAGTCTTGAATAGCGGCGCGGATTTCGCTCACTAAAATGTATTCGTCGGGCGTGTGCGAACGGGCACTTTCCCCCGGTCCCATTTTCAGGGTTTCAAATGGCATCATTGCTTGGTCCGACAGTGTGGGAGAGCCATACGTCGTCTTACCCAGGGCCAGTCCTCTCCGTACCAGCGCATGATTCTCACTAATGCGAGATGAGTTTAAATGCGTTGAGCGCGGCACAATTTCCGACTGCACATTAGCGCGAATAACGTCGACTACCTCCTGGTTTTGGTAGAGCTCATTTGTGCGCACATCAATCACAAACTGGCAGCGGTCGGGCACCACGTTGTGCTGCGTGCCAGCGCTAATCTGCGTGACGGTGGTTTTCACCGGTCCGAGCAGCGGCGACACCTGCGGAAACTGGTACTGCCTGAGCCATTGAATGTCGTCGAGCGCCTTATAGAGAGCGTTTTCGCCCTCGTCACGGGCGGCGTGGCCGGTCTTGCCATAGGCAGTAGCATCAAGCACAATGAGGCCTTTTTCAGCAATTGCCAGGTTCATGCCCGTGGGTTCGCCCACTATGCCAACGTCGATTTTACCCAGCAGAGGCAAGACACTTCTAATCCCGTTTGGGCCTGAAATTTCTTCCTCTGCAGTGATGGCACAGATTAAATTAAATGCAGTAGGCTTGTCTCGGAAATACAGAAACGTTGCCAGCAGACTCACAGCGGCAGCCCCTGCGTCGTTGCTGCCCAAGCCAGTTAATTTATCTCCTTCCAGCACCGCCCCAAATGGGTTGTACGTCCAAGCTGCGCCGGGCTTTACGGTATCATGGTGCGAGTTGAGCAAAATAGTCGGTTTGTCAACATCAAAATGCTTCGAAACTGCCCACACGTTATGCTGCTGGCGCTGGGCCTCTACGCCTTGCTTTAGCAGGAAAGATTGAATTAAATCTGCCGTGCCAGCCTCCTCTCGTGAAAACGAAGGCTTCTTGATGAGCCGAATTAATAAATCAACGGCCTCATTAGTCAATTGATTTACTAATTCAGACATAAGGTCGTTTTCAACTGCTCACTTATGAAAAGAGCATGCTCAATAATTACTTTATCTACACCAAATTGCAAGGCATCAAATGCATTTTCCAATTTAGGCAGCATGCCGTCAGCAATAATTCCGCTTTCTTTTAATTCTCCGTAGTTAGCAAGCGTAATTGTTGTAATTACCGATTTATCGTCATTTACATCAGCCAACACACCGCGTTTTTCAAAGCAAAAGTGTAATTCTACCGCATAGTATGGGCTCAACGCTTTTGCTACCGATGCGGCAATGGTATCGGCGTTGGTGTTCAGCAATTGGCCCATTCCGTCGTGGTTAATTGGGCAAAAAACGGGCGTCAGCCCAATAGCAAGCAATTGGCGAATCAGGTCCGTGTTCACGCTAGCTTCGCTCAGGTCACCTACGAAGCCATAGTCAATCTCACGCACCGGCCGCTTGGCGGCTTGTATCACGTTGCCGTCCGCCCCGCTGAGGCCCAGCGCGTTGACGCCATTTTTTTGCAGCGCTACCACGATTTGTTTGTTGGTCTTGCCGGCGTAGAACATCGTCACCAAGTCCAGCGTGACCGCATCGGTGATGCGGCGGCCGTTTACCATGCGGGGTGCAATGCCGAGGTTGGCCATCATTTCGCTGGCGCCTTTGCCGCCGCCGTGCACCAGGATTTTTGGCCCGTCTATTTCCGAAAATAAGCGAATGAATTCCAGCAAATCAGACTCATTGTCGATGATGCCCCCACCAATTTTAAATATTTTTAATTCTGGTTTCATTGTTCCTTGCCCTACGCGCAAACCTGATTGATGGAATGTTACCATTTCAAAAAAACCACGGGAAGTGTTGCGGGCAAAAGTAGGGCCTTTTACATTTGCGGCAGAATTGAACCACTTGGTCCGGCCCTTCGTTAGTGCGCCGAATCGACATAATCCCTGCCATGACCCTTCCGGTTTCTTCGTTCACTTTGCCCGCCCCCGCCGCTTGGCCGGGTGTAGCCGGCGTGTGCGAAACCGCTTGCGCCTTGGTACGACGACCCTAGCGGCTTCAGCAGCCGCATGTTGGCCCCTTGGCCAGCCCCTTTGAGCCGGGCCAGTATCCGCTCAACTTACAGACAGGTTTGGGCTTTAGCAGGATTTTCCCGTATACAGCGGGTTTCCGGACAGCCACGCATCTATCCCTAAGTTTCTCAATCAACAATGACAATTCGGGTTGCAACGGCAGCGGACGCTCAGTACGCTGACCAATTATGTCAATGGTACGTCGAATCGGCCAAAACACGGGGTACGGGCATCGCCAAGCGCGAACCGGCTTACGTGGCCAAAAAGATGGAAAGCGGCGACGCAATTATCGCCTTTGTGGAGGACGAGTTGGCAGGCTTCTGCTACATCGAAACGTTTGATGACAAGTCCTTTGTGGTTAACTCGGGCCTGGTAGTAAATGCCGAGCTGCGCAAGCACGGCGTGGGCCGCGCCATCAAGCAGGCCGTGTTCGACTTGTCGCGCACGAAATATCCGCAGGCCAAGATTTTCGGCATTACGACCAGTTTGGCCGTGATGAAAATCAATACCGACCTCGGCTATGAGCCGGTTACATTCTCGGAGCTAACCCAGAGCGAAGATTTTTGGAAAGGCTGCAAAAGCTGCAAAAACTTCGGCATCCTGATGGAAAACGAACGCAAAATGTGCCTCTGTACCGGCATGCTCTTCGACGCGGCCGATAAGCTCGTGCAGGTCCAGGTACCCGACTTCGCGACCATGGTCACGCCACCCCTACCTATTGGCACCGACCCTGCCCCCTCCTCTGAAACCGATTCTGCATCCTAATGAAGAAAAAAGCCATTCTCGCCTACAGCGGCGGCCTCGACACCTCGTTTTGCGCCGTGTATCTGTCACGCGAGCTCGACTTGGAAGTCCACACGGTCATCGTTAATTCCGGCGGTTTTACGTCTGAAGAATTAGCCGCTATAGAAAAGCGGGCCTACGAGTTGGGCTCGGTGAAACACGAGGTAATTGACGTTACCACTCGTTTTTACCAGGACTGCCTACGCTACTTACTGTTTGGCAATGTGCTGAAGAACGACACCTACCCGCTGAGCGTGAGTGCCGAGCGCATGTTTCAGTCGCTGGCCATTGCCGAGTATGCCCGCGCCAACGAGGCCGACTATATCGTGCACGGCAGCACCGGAGCCGGCAACGACCAAGTGCGTTTCGACGTGGCTTTTGCAGTTATCGCGCCCAAAACTGAAGTGCTTACTCCCATCCGCGACCTGAAATTGTCGCGCCAAGCGGAGATTGAATACCTGCAAAAGCAGGGCTTCGAAATGAGCTGGGAAAAGGCTCGCTACTCCATTAACAAAGGCATTTGGGGCACTAGCGTGGGCGGCGTCGAAACGCTGACTTCGCACGAGTCGCTGCCCGAAAGCGCCTACCCGTCGCAGCTGCAACGCCAAGATTCAGAGCGCGTGGAAATCACCTTCGAACGCGGTGAGCCCGTGGCCCTGAATGGCGAAATGCTAGAGCCGGTGGCGCTGATTCAAAAGCTGAACGAACTGGGCGCGGCATTCGCCGTGGGCCGCGACATTCACGTGGGCGATACCATTCTGGGCATCAAAGGCCGTGTGGGTTTTGAGGCACCCGCGCCGCTCATCCTCATCAAGGCCCACCACTTGCTCGAGAAGCACACTAGCACGCGCTGGCAGCTGCTGCACAAGGACTACATCGCCAACTGGTACGGCACGCTGCTGCACGAGGCGCAGTACCTCGACCCGGTGATGCGCGACATGGAAGCCTTCCTGGAATCGTCGCAAAACCACGTGTCGGGCAAGGTTTTCGTCAACCTGAAACCTTATCAGTTCGAGTTGCTCGGTATCGAGTCGAAGTACGACATGATGCAGTCGAAAGTGGCCACCTACGGCGAGGAAAACAACGCCTGGGATGCCCGCGACGCCCGCGGTTTCATCAAGATTTTTGGCAATCAGCTGAAAATTAGCGGCAGCCTGCACGATGAAAATTAAGGCTGGCATCGTAGGCGGCGCCGGCTATACCGCCGGCGAGCTCATCCGCATTCTGCTGCACCACGAGTACGTGGAGTTGGGCGGCATCGTGAGTTCTTCCAACGCGGGCAACCCCGTTTACCACGTGCACGACGACTTGGTAGGCGAGACCGAGCTGGTGTTTGCCTCGGAACTGGCCGGCGACGAAGACGTGCTGTTTTTGTGCTTGGGCCACGGCAACTCCAAAGCGTGGCTGGAGAAAAACCCGCTGCCGGAAACCACGCACGTCATCGACCTGAGCAACGATTTCCGCCTGGAAGCGGATGCCGAGTTTCAGGGCCGCGAATTCGTGTATGGTCTACCGGAGCTGAACAAGAAATATATTCAGCAGGCGCAGAGCATTGCCAACCCTGGCTGCTTCGCCACGGCCATTCAGCTGGCGCTGCTGCCGCTGGCGCAGGCTGGCCAACTCACCGACGATGTGCATGTGTCAGCCATCACCGGCTCCACCGGCGCCGGCCAAAGCCTCTCAGAAACGGTGCATTTCTCTTGGCGCACCAACAACGTGTCCATCTACAAGCCTTTCTCACACCAGCATCTCGGCGAAATCGGGGAAAGCTTAGCGCAACTACAGCCGCAGCTTGACACCGACATTCATTTCATTCCTTACCGCGGCAATTTCTCGCGGGGCATTTTCGCCAGCGTCTACACACCCTCAGATTTGACGCAGGATGAGGCACGCGAACTCTACAAAAACTTTTACGCTGACGCTCCTTTCACGACGGTTTCGGACAAAGAAATTCACCTCAAGCAGGTAGTAAACACCAATAAATGCCTGCTGCACGTGCAGAGACTTGGCAAGCAACTGCTCATCACCTCCGTCATCGACAATTTGGTGAAGGGCGCTTCGGGCCAAGCGGTGCAGAACATGAACTTGCTTTTTGGCTTGCCGGAAACGACGGGCCTCCACCTCAAATCAGTGCTTTTGTAATGATACGGAACGGTCATGCTGAGCGAAGCCGAAGCATCTCTACCGCGTAAGTAATTCAATCATTAGGATTACTTACGCGGTAGAGATGCTTCGGCTTCGCTCAGCATGACGTTCAATTCTAATTTGCAATGCTGAAG
>NZ_DASVSI010000094.1:0-50602 GCF_036388155.1 Hymenobacter sp.
CGCCGGGTGCGGTGGTGGTCAGCGTGGTGGCGATGGCGTTCCAGGGCCGCCAAGTCGGCGGCGGTTAAGGGCGTGGCAGCAAGCATCGAAGCAAAATAGATAGAAGACAAATCTATACGATTACTTCTGCACGAGTACTTAAAGGCCTGGAGTTCTCAGAAGCCTACGCCGCTGCCACTATTGTTGAGCAAGACGGAGTAACTGTGCGGCTGATTCATTATCAGCACCTGCTGCAAGCTAAGCGCACCGCTGGACGCCCGCGAGACCAAAACGACTTAGACGGTGTTATGAACTTGTAAGTAATTCCAATGAGGCCGCCTTGGCGAGCATGAGTCCGGCAAAGGCCAGATAGTGGAGTTGCTGCAAGCTCACCGCTAGGCGTTCGTAGTCGCGGGCCAAGCGCTTGTAGCGGGCGCTCCAACTCAGGCTGCGCTCGACGACCCAACGGCGGGGTAAGAGCACGAAGCCGCGCTTGGTGTGGCCCAATGTGACGACCTGCAAGTCGATGCCCTGGGCCTGGGCCGCTTGCGCCGGAGCCTCGCCCGTGTGGCCTTGGTCCGCGTAGGCCAGGGTAACGCTTTGGCCCGATGCTACTTGTGCTTCCTGGGCTAGCACGCCTACTTGGGCCCGGTCCTGCTCGTTGGCGGGCGTGACCACCGCGGCCAGCAGGTGCCCCAGCGTGTCGACGGCCACGTGCACCTTGCTGCCTTTGCGCCGCTTGGCCCCGTCGTAGCCGGCCCGTGCGCCGCTCTCGGGCGTGCTTTGCAAGGTGCGGGAATCGAAAATAACGGCGCTGGGCTCTGCGGGCCGGGCTTCGTTCAGGCGCAACACCTGGCGCAGGTCGTCGGTCAGGGCTTCAAACACGCGGGCGTCGCGCCAGCGGGCCCATTGCTGGTAGCACGTGGCCCAGGGCGGCAAATCGTGCGGCAAGTAGCGCCACGTGCAGCCCGTGCGCACCACGTAGCGCAACGCATTAAACAGCTCGCGTAGCGGGTATTGGCGCTGGCCGGCATCTTCGCGCACCAGCAGTAAATACGGCAGCAAAAAGGTCCATTCGTCGTCCGTGACGTCGCTCGGATAGGCGCGGCGAGTAGTCTCCATACCCGCTAATTTCGCTTACAGGTTCATAACACCGTCTAGAGAACTTGACGCAATGAAAATCGACGCGGCGCCTGATGCATCAGGCGCCGCTTTCGTTTGTACACTATAAAGATTGATGCTGTAAAACACCCAGTTCAACGTGTTATCACCCCGGCTCGGCGAAGAAGGAAATCCTTGGGAGGCTCAACTCAGTAAGTTTGGTTAATTAATCACCTCAACCTTTTCTGCACGTGTCCAAAGTTTACACCTTCGCCGCCATTGTTCTGTTTTGGGTTACGCTGAGCACATCGTTGCTGCGTGTGCAACTCGTGTCGTCGCCGGTGTACAAGATGCGTGTACCTACTCACCGTTCAATGCTGATTTCTACTCCTGTTGCTGTGCAGACGAAGGCTGCCGCAACATTTAGCTATAATTAATTACGGTCCTGCTAGGAATAGTCGGACCAATTATTCGATTGACTTCGACTTATTCATTTTTAGGATTTATTGTTATTGAAAAGAGCCGCCCCAGTTAGGAGCGGCTCTTTTCGTTGTAAGTGGATTGTTTAAACGGCTTAGAAATTCCGCTCGCCCGTCTCGCGCTTACCTAGCATCACCGAGCCCACCATCGCTGCCAGCAATAGAATGGAGGCCAGCTCAAACGGCAGTGCATACTGCTGAAACAGCACCAGCCCCAGGCGGTCTACCATCCCAACTTGCGAATCGAAGCTGGCCGGGTCATACCCGGTGGGGTTGATATCACGCAAGGCCGTTACCAGAACCAACAATAAAGAACCGCCGGCAATTACCGCTGCCAACTTGGCTAAGGCCGGTTTGTGCGGTTCCGTCTCCTTATTCAGATTCAGGAACATGATGACAAAAAGGAAAAGCACCATAATTGCTCCCGCATAAACAATCAAATTGACTGCTGCGAGGAATTGCGCGTTTAGTAGTACGTAATGAATTGATAAACATCCAAATACGCCAATTAGGCACAAGATACTATAGATTGGATTCTTGGCAAGAACTACACCCAACGCTAAGAAAAGCGTTAGAAAAGCCAAGAAGTAAAAAGGTGAAATATTAAGCATCAAATTGGCGGCTTGTGTTTCGCTTATTAGTTGATTCAAGCACTTGACTTGAAGATTATCGTTATGCGCTCTGCAACTGCGCGCGCAGCTTGTCGGCTTGCTCGGGCGTGAGCTGGATGCCGCGCTTCGAGCGGTTGTCCGGCGTCACGGGCTCTACCAGCCGGTCTTTGCCATAGATGAACTCGTCGCGCTCGAAGCGTGGCGGGGCCATTTTATCGGCTTGCAGGTACACGGCAGCTTTCGGGCAGGCTTCTTCGCAGAGGCCGCAGAAAATGCAGCGCAGCATGTTCACCTCGTAGCTCACGGCGTACTTCTCCTCGCGGTAGAGGTTTTCCTCGCCCTTCTTGCGCTCGCCGGCCACCATGGTGATGGCTTCGGCGGGGCAGGCTACGGCGCAAAGACCACATGCGGTGCACCGCTCCCGGCCGGCTTCGTCGCGCTTGAGCACGTGCAGGCCGCGGAAAACGGGGGAGAAGGGACGGGTTTCGTCCGGGTAGCGTACGGTGACTTGCTTCTTGGTAGCGGCGCGGAAAAAGTGCCGCATCGTAATGGTCAGGCCCTGGAAAATAGCCGGCAGGTAAGCCCGCTCGGCCAGGGTCATGGGCTTCTTTTCGAGAACTTTGGCGCGTTTGCTTAGGGATTCCATGGTCGTTATTTAATCACGCCGAACGTAATCAGGCCGCCCGTCAGCATGATGTTGAAGATGGCCAGCGGGATGAGAATCGTCCAGCCCAGGCGCATCAATTGGTCGTAGCGGAAGCGCGGCAAGGTCCAGCGCACCCACATGAAGAAGAAAATGAAGCTGAAGATTTTGGCGAACAGGCCCACCAAACCAAGAATGGTAATGATGTTTTGAGCCGTCACCAACTCCAGGCCTTGCGACGACACCAGCCAGCTGCGCAGCTCGGCTTGGAAGGGGAAATTGAAACCACCGAAATACAGCACGCTCATTACGGCCGAAGCCACGAATACGTTGATGTACTCGGCAAACAGGTACAGACCCATTTTCATAGAGCTGTATTCGGTGTGGTAGCCGCCAATCAACTCGGTTTCGCACTCGGGCAAGTCGAAGGGCGTCCGATTGGTCTCGGCGAAAGCGCACACGATGAAGATGATAAAGCCCAACGGCTGCTTCATCACGTTCCAGTTGAAAATGTCCTGCCACACAAACGGTGCATCAGAAGCTTGCTGGAAGGTGATTTCGCGCAGCGACAGGGTGCCCGACATCATCAACACGGCAATCAGGGCGAGGCCCATGGCGATTTCGTAGCTGATGTTTTGCGAGGCGGCGCGGATGGCGCCGAGCAGGGAAAACTTGTTGTTCGAAGCCCAACCGCCAATCATGATGCCGTACACGCCCAGCGACACCATGCCAAACACGTAGAGCATGCCGACGTTGATTTCAATGCCTTGCAGGTGAATGGCGGTTTCGCCAAACTGCAGCACGTTGCCAAACGGAATAACCGCCGACGACATCAGCGCCGTGACCATCGCCAAGCAGGGTCCGAAAACGAACAGTGCACGGTTGGCGCCAGCCGGAAAAAACTCTTCTTTGGTGAAGAGCTTCACGGCATCAGCAAGCGGCTGTGCCAAGCCGAACGGCCCGGCACGGTCCGGACCAACCCGGTCCTGCAGAAACGCCGCAATGACGCGCTCTGCATAAGTTGAATAAGTGGCAATCAGCAGCGAAACGCCGAAAACTACCAGAACGACGAGGCCTTGCCAGGCCAAAGGTGGAAAATCCATGTGTTGTTTTCTAGGTCTTTAAACCGTCATGCAGAGCGCAGCGAAGCATCTCGCTCGCCGCAAGTAACCCACACGTCAGGTTTAGTGGTGACACGCGAGATGCTTCGCTGCGCTCTGCATGACGTTCTTTTAATTATCGTTCTGTTCTAGCCATTAATGCCACCCAAGCGGAGGGGCGGGTTGCGTTCTAGTTCGCGGGTGGTGCTTTCCGGCAGGTCGGCCAGCACTTGTGGGTTGATGACCGGCAGTTCGTAGTGGTTGGCCGATATAACCGAAGCGCGGTTGATGTGCGCCGGGCCTTCCAGGGTCCAGTCCGAAGTTTCTTTTTTGTCGAAGCGACAGGTGTTGCAAATCCACTCTTTCACTTCGCCGTACTGGTCTTTGCGGGCCGTTACGCGAAGCACGTCCTTGCCTTTGTACCAGAGGGTTACTTTGCCGCAGCACTTCTCGTTCTCGCAGTCGCGGTGGGCGTTCACGGGTTTCGTAAACCACACGCGCTGCTTGAAGCGGAAGGTCTTGTCGGTCAGCGCGCCCACCGGGCATACGTCGATGACGTTGCCGCTGAACTCGTTGTCGATGATGTTCTCGATGTAGGTGCCGATTTCCGAGGCATCGCCGCGACCCAGCACGCCGTGCACGCGCTCGGGGGTGAGCTGGTCGGCGGTGTACACGCAGCGGTAGCACAGGATGCAGCGCGTCATGTGCAGTTGGATAAGCGGGCCGATGTCGATTTTCTCGAAGGTGCGGCGCTCTTCCTCGTAGCGGGTGGTACTCACGCCGTGCTCAAAGGCAAAGTCTTGTAAGTCGCACTCGCCGGCTTGGTCGCACACCGGGCAGTCGAGCGGGTGGTTGATGAGCAGCATTTCCACGATGCCCTTGCGCACGTCCATCACCTGCTGCGAGGTGGTATTTTCGACCACCATGCCGTCTTGCACCGTCGTGATGCACGAGGCCACCAGCTTGGGCATGGGGCGCGGGTCTTTGGTCGAACCGGCCGCCACGCGCACCAGGCAGGCGCGGCATTTGCCGCCGGTGCCCTTCAGCGGGGTGTAGTAGCACATGGCGGGCGGCACCACGCCCCCGCCAATTTGGCGGGCCGCGTTCAGGATAGTGGTTCCGTCCGGAACCTCTACCTCAATGCCGTCGAAGGTTATTTTAGCCATTGGTTTTGTGATTTTTAATTCTGGCGGTCATGCAGAGCGCAGCGAAGCATCTCGCTCGGATTAGTAATTACTTGTAGCACGCGAGATGCTTCGCTGCGCTCTGCATGACGTTCTTTGGTTAAGCCAGCACCGCTGCGCCGCTATAAGCAGCGCCGGGAGCAGTGGCCTCTTTGGGGTTGGTCACGTGCCACTCAAACTCGTGGCGGAAGTGACGCACGGCGGCAGCTACTGGCCACGCTGCGGCTTCGCCGAGCGGGCAGATGGTGTTGCCTTCAATCTGCTTGGCCACGCTCACAATCAGGTCGATGTCGTGCATTGAGCCGTGGCCGTGTTCGAGGCGGTGCAGTACTTTTTCCAGCCAGCCGGTACCCTCACGGCAGGGCGAGCACTGCCCGCACGACTCGTGGTGGTAGAAGCGGCTGAAGTTCCAGGTGTTCTTCACGATGCACGTGGTTTCGTCCATCGCAATGAAGCCACCGGAGCCCAGCATGGTGCCCGTGATGAAGCCGCCATCACTTAGCGACTCATAGGTCATCAGGCGGTTTTCGCCGGCTGCGGTTTTCAGGATAAGCTCCTTGGGCAGAATCGGTACGGATGAACCTCCAGCTACTACCGCCTTTAGGTCGCGCCCTTTCCAGATGCCGCCGCAGTACTCATCGGAGTAGATGAACTCTTCCACCGGCACGCCCATCTCGATTTCGTAGATGCCCGGCTTGTTCAAATGGCCGCACGCCGAAATCAGCTTGGTGCCCGTGCTTTTGCCCACGCCCAGCTTGGCGTACTCGTCGCCGCCGTCGTTCACAATCGGAACGACTGCCGCGATGGTTTCCACGTTGTTCACCACCGTAGGGCGGGCGTAGAGGCCCTGCACAGCGGGGAATGGCGGCTTGTTACGCGGGTTGCCGCGCTTGCCTTCCAGTGATTCCAGCAAGGCAGTTTCTTCGCCGCAGATGTAGGCGCCGGCACCGGGGTGCACATGCAAATCGAGCGAGTAGCCCGAGCCGAGGATGTTCTCGCCCAAGAAACCGGCCGCGTAAGCTTCAGCAATGGCCTTTTCCAGAATGCGCAGCACGTACAACAACTCGCCGCGGATGTAGATGTAGCTGGTGCGCGCGCCCAAGGCGTAGCTGCCCGTAATCATGCCCTCGATGAGCAGGTGGGGCAGTTTCGACATCAGCTGACGGTCCTTGAAAGTGCCCGGCTCCGATTCGTCGGCGTTGCAAACGAGGTAGCGCGGCACGCCCTCGGGCTTGGCCAGAAAACTCCACTTCATGCCCGTGGGGAAGCCCGCGCCGCCACGGCCACGCAGGCCCGACTTCTTGACTTCTTCCACCACTTCGTCGGGCGTCATGGTTTTGAGCGCCTTCTCTACGGAGCGGTAGCCGCCGTGCTTGCGGTACACGTCGAAAGTGTGAATGCCTTCGACGTTGATATGTTCAGTTAATAGCTTGCGGCCCATTCCAGCTTCTCGTTAGGCGTTGGGTTGATTATTCTCTAACCGCGTGATGCGGACTTCTTGTTGCTCAAGGTGCTGACGCACATAAGCGCTGTATTCTCGAAAAGCTACAACAAGAGTCTCTGTGCTGCGGCGGTTTTCTTCGATATAAGTTTTGACTAACTCACTGGTCCGGCTAATCTCGCGCAAAACTTCGTCTAATATGCTCGATAAGTTGTCGTCCCAGTCAGCCATAAGCTTAGTGATTTTTGAGTGAGTTGGGCAAACCCGTTTCTTCCCACGGCAAAATGGGACGGTGCACCAAGCTCTTCAATTCGTTCAGCATGGCGTCCACCGCTTCCGGCGTGTCGAGCTGCTCGTAGTATTTCTCGCGCACCTGCACGATGGGGGCGAAGCCGCAGGCAGCCAGACACTCCACTTCTTTCAGGGTGAAGGTACCGTCGGGCGAGGTGCCACCGACTTTGGCACCGGTGATGCGCTCGAGGTGCGCCGTCAACTCGTCGGAGCCGCGCAGCATGCAGGGGCCCGTGCGGCAGATTTCCAGCACGTGCTTGCCCACCGGCTTCAGGTTGTATTGGGTGTAGAAAGACGATACCTCGTACACTTCAATGGGCTTGATGCCAAGGGTTTCGGCTACCAAGTCCTGTGCTTCGGGGCTTACCCAACCGCCGAACTCGGCTTGCGCAATGTGCAGAATCGGCAGCAGGGCCGACTTGCTCCGGTCTTCCGGGTAGTGCGTGAGCAGGCGCTTGATTTCCGCTTGCGCGGCGGGAGAAAATTGCGGTTTGTTCGGCGCGGTGGTCGGCTCCATATCAATCAGATTCACAGAAAACTAGGCGTCCAGCTCGCCGGCGATGACGTTCATGGACGAGAGAATGACAATGGCGTCCGACAGCGTCGTACCCACGGCCATTTCCGGGTAAGCTTGGTAATAGATGAAGCACGGCCGGCGGAAGTGCAAGCGGTAGGGCGTGCGGCCGCCGTCCGAAATCAGGTAAAAACCCAACTCGCCGTTGCCGCCTTCCACCGAGTGATACACCTCACCCACAGGCGCATCAATCTCGCCCATGATGATTTTGAAGTGGTAAATCAGGGCCTCCATGTTCTTGTACACTTCCTGCTTGGCGGGCAGGTAGTAGTGCGGCGCATCGGCGTGGTAGGGGCCTTCGGGCAGGTTGTCCAGCGCCTGCTTGATGATGCGCAGGCTCTGCCAAATTTCCTCGTTGCGGACGATGAAACGGTCGTAGGTGTCGCCGTTGGTGCCCACCGGAATGTCGAACTCAAAGTCTTCGTAGCTCGAGTAGGGGTTCATGGCGCGCACGTCGTAGTCGACGCCCGCCGCCCGCAGGTTGGGGCCAGTGAAGCCATAGTTCAACGCCTTCTCCGCCGAAATCGGGCCCACGTTCACCACGCGGTCCATGAAAATGCGGTTGCGGTTGAACATCGACTCGAACTCCTTCATCACGGCCGGGAAGGTCTTCAGCCAGTCGCGCAGCTTCTGCAGCGCCACGGGAGAGAAGTCCCGCTCCATGCCGCCCACGCGGCCCATGTTGGTGGTCAGGCGCGAGCCGCACACCTCCTCGTAGATTTCGTAAATCTTCTCCCGCTCCTGGAACACATACAGGAAGCCGGTGAAGGCGCCGGTATCAACCCCGAGAATCGAGTTGCAAATTAGGTGGTCGGCAATGCGGGCCAACTCCATCATAATCACGCGCATGTACTGCGCCCGCTTGGGCACGGTCACGCCGAGCAGCTTCTCCACCGTCATGTGCCAGCCCATGTTGTTGATGGGTGACGAACAGTAGTTCATCCGGTCGGTGAGCGGCGTGATTTGGTAGAACGGCCGGCGCTCCGCGATTTTCTCAAACGCGCGGTGGATGTAGCCGATGGTGGGCACGCCCGACACAATCCGCTCGCCATCCATTTGCAGGATGTTTTGGAAGATGCCGTGTGTGGCCGGGTGCGTGGGGCCCAGGTTCAGCGTCGTCAGCTCCTGGCTGAAGTCGTTGAGCAGGGGCATGAGTTGGCCGTGGCGCTGCGCGGCGGCCTCCTCGTGTATTTTATGGGTGCCTTCCAGCGTGTCGTTTACTGCCATTTTATTATTGTCATCCTGAGCGCAGCAAAGGACCTTATCACGTCCGCGCCGCAGGTTATTTCTATAAATTCTGGCGAAAGCAGCGGTGATAAGATGCTTCCTTCGTCAGCACGACAAATGGCCTAGCGGCCGAAAAACAGGTCGGTTTTGTCTTCGCGGGTACCGTCCTCAAGCGGATATTCTTTCCGCATGGGGTGGTAGTCCATGTCCTCGACGTTGAGGATGCGAATGAGATTGGGGTGGCCGGTGAAGATGACGCCGAAGAAGTCGTAGGCCTCGCGCTCCATCCAGTTGGCGGTGGCGTAGAGGTCGGTCAGGGTCGGCACCACCGGGTCGGCGATGGGGAAATAGATTTTAATCCGCAGGCGGATGTTCTGCGTCAGGCTGTGCAGGTGGTAAATCATGCCCAGCTCCTGGCCCTCGTTCTCGGGGTAGTTGATGCCGCACATCGTGGTCAGGAAATGGAATTTGATTTCCTGGTCCTGCTGCAAGCCAGCAATGATGTCGTGGATGCGCTCCCGCGTGGTGGTCACCGTCAAGAGGCCGTAGGGCTCCTCCACATCGGTGAAAGCGGCCTCGCTAAACAACTTATGCAGCAAAGCCAACACCCGCGCATTCTGGACCTTATTCGGGTCTTCGGCAACTGGAGCTTCGGGAGCGGCGGCAGATTCCTGAGGATTCATTCGGGGTTGTTGCTCTTTGTTAGTTGTTAGTTGCTCGTTGTTAGTTGTCAGTTTTTATAAAGCCTAACAACTGACAAAGAGCAACTAACAACCAAGTTACTTAATGTTGTACGACGCCAGCAGGGCCTGATACTCGGGCGCGTTGCGGCGGCGGAATGATTCATTCTTGGCGAGGTCCTGCACGCGCATCAGGCCGTCGAGCACCTGCTCGGGGCGGGGCGGGCAGCCAGGCACGTACACGTCGACCGGAATGATGCGGTCGATGCCTTGCAGCACCGAGTACGAGTCGAAAATGCCGCCCGAGCAGGCGCAGGCGCCCATGGCCAGCACCCAGCGAGGCTCGGCCATTTGCTCGTACACTTGCTTCACGATGGGGGCCATCTTTTTGGCAATGGTGCCCATCACCATAAGCAAGTCGGCCTGGCGGGGCGAGAAGCTGGGCCGCTCGGAGCCGAAGCGCGAGATGTCGTAGTGAGAACCCATGGTGGCCATGAACTCGATGCCGCAGCACGAGGTAGCGAAGGGCAGGGGCCAGAGCGAGTTGGCGCGGGCAATGCCCACCACTTTCTCTAGTGAAGTGGCAAAGAAGCCAGCGCCTTCAACGCCCTCGGGGGCCTCAACAGTTTTAATTTCCGGAACTCGGGTATCCATAGTCGAAAGGAGTCTTGGTTGGAGGGCCTAATGGCCTCATTGCGAACACCAGCGGCGACGCAAAAGTTTGGCTGAATCAGGCTTCGTTCCAGCGCAGGATGCCCTTTTTGATGATGTACAGGAAGCCCGCCAGTAGGAAGAACATAAACAGTACCATGGCAATGAACCCGTCGTTGCCCAAGGCGCGGAAGTTTACTGCCCATGGATACATGAAGATTACTTCCACGTCGAACAGCACGAAAACAATGGCCGTGAGGAAGTATTTCACCGAAATTGGGGTGCGGGCGTTGCCCACGGACTCGATGCCGCACTCAAAAGCGCCATCCTTCACGGCGCTTTGGCGCTTGGGGCCTACGAGGTGGGAAACAATCATGGCGAAGGCCACAAATGCCAAAGCCAGACCGAATTGAATCAGAATGGGGAGGTAATCGGAGGGCTGATAATTGGCAGCCGATTGAATTAAGAACATAGCTGAAAATTTAGAGGATAGCAGCACCCAAGGGCGCTGAAGGGCAAAGGTAGCGCCCACAGGGTTGGGGCGCAATGTTGAAATCTTCCAAGGCGTTGGTGCCTATCTTTGGTTATAAAGCAACAACCGATGGGACAGGAAGAACAACAGCCGCGCCGTTATACAGTCGAGGAGTATTTGGCTTTGGAAGAACAGAGCGAAATCCGGCACGAATACTTTGACGGCGAAATCTTTGCCATGGCCGGAGGCGATGTTTCGCATAATTTAATCGGGTTAAACTTCGCCGCTTCATTTCGTCAGGCGTTGCGTGACCAGCCGTGCAAGGTATTGATGGAAGGTGTGCAATTGGCCGTGCAAGAGGGCCGTCACTACACGTACCCCGACGTGATGATTACCTGCGACCCCGAAGACCAGCGAGCTAAGCGGATACTGAAGGCGCCGGTGTTGCTCATAGAGGTGCTCTCGCACTCCACGGCTGAGTACGACCGCGGCCGGAAGTTCAATCAGTACAAGCAGCTGCCATCCTTGCAGCATTATCTGTTGGTGTCGCAAACTTCTTGGTTGGTAGAGTGGTATCGCCGCGAGGCTAATAACATCTGGAGCTTTACGCCACTGGTGGAAGCCGAAGACACGCTGGTGATTCCTGATTTAAACATCAACCTCACCGTGGCCGAGGTTTATGAGGGTACAGATGTGGCTCCGTTGCGAATCGCGGCCGAAGAGCCATTAGCTCCTTATGGAGCACAGCGCTTCTAAAGTCATCAAGTTTTTTTATGCAAAAGGGCCGCCCCGGTATCGGGGTGGCCCTTTTTCTGTTCAAACGTTAAGCCTTTAAAAACCGCCAGCGGCTACGTCCAGGTTTTCGCCGGTGGCGGCGCCCAGGAAGGGGTAGCGGTAGTCTACGGGCGGCACGAAAGTTTCCTTGATGGCGCGGGGCGACACCCAGCGCAGCAGGTTCAGGATGGAACCGGCCTTGTCGTTGGTGCCGGAGGCGCGGGCGCCGCCGAAGGGCTGCTGGCCCACCACGGCGCCGGTGGGCTTGTCGTTGATGTAGAAATTGCCCGCGGCATTTTGCAGGCGCTTGCTGGCCAGGTCGATGGCGTACCGGTCTTGCGAGAATACGGCGCCGGTGAGGGCGTAGGGCGAGGTGCTGTCCACGAGGTCGAGGGTTTCTTCGAACTTGTCGGCGTCGTACACGTGCAGGGTGAGAACGGGGCCGAATAGCTCTTCGCACATGGTCACGTACTTCGGGTCTTTGGCCACGATGATGGTGGGCTCGACGAAGTATCCTTTCGACTTATCGTAGTTGCCGCCGGCGATGATTTCGGCTTCCGGGTCGGCCTTGGCGCCGTCTATGTATTTGGCCAGCTTATCAAACGAGGCCTCGGTGATGACGGCGTTGATGAAGTTCGAGAAGTCCTCCACGTCACCCATTTTGAAGGACTTGAGGTCTTCCACCAAGTAGCCTTTCACTTCCTCGTAGAGGTTGCTGGGCAGGTACACCCGCGAAGCCGCCGAGCATTTCTGGCCCTGGTACTCAAAGGCACCGCGCGAAATGGCTGTGGCCACCGCTTTGGCATGGGCCGAGGGATGAGCCAGGATGAAGTCCTTGCCGCCGGTTTCGCCCACGATGCGCGGGTAGGACTTGTACTTGTGAATGTTCTGGCCAATGGTCTTCCAGATGTTCTGGAACACGCCCGTGGAACCCGTGAAGTGGATGCCGGCAAAGTCGCGGTGGTTGAACAGGACCTCGCCCGCCGTGGGGCCGTCGGCGTACACCAAGTTGATGACGCCGTCGGGCACACCTGCTTCTTTGAACAGCTCCATCAGCACCTGGGCCGAGTAAATCTGGGCGTCGGCGGGCTTCCACACCACCACGTTGCCCATCATGGCCACGCAGGAGGGCAGGTTGCCGGCAATGGAAGTAAAGTTGAACGGCGTGAGGGCGAACACGAAACCTTCGAGCGGGCGGTGCTCCAGGCGGTTCCACATGCCAGCCGACGACTGCGGCTGCTGCTCGTAAATCTCCCGCATGAAGTGCACGTTGTAGCGGAAGAAATCAATCAGCTCGCAAGCGGCGTCGATTTCGGCTTGGAAGGCGTTTTTGCTCTGGCCCAGCATGGTGGCCGCGTTGATGCGGGCACGGAAGGGGCCTGCCAACAACTCGGCGGCTTTCAGAAAAATGGCCGCACGGTGCTCCCAAGGCATTTCCGACCAAGCCGGACGGGCTGCCAGGGCGGCGTCGACGGCTTGCTGCACGTGGCTGGCCTCGCCTAGGTGAAAGTGGCCGAGGGTGTGCTGGTGGTCGTGGGGCGGGCTGATGCGTTGCAGGTTGCCGGTGCGTACTTCCTGGCCGCCGATGTGCATGGGGATGTCCAGCTCCAGCTGCTTGAGGCGCTTGAGCTCCCGGTGCAGCTCGGCGCGCTCGGGCGAGCCGGGCGCGTAGCTTTTTACCGGTTCGTTAATCGGGGTCGGAACATTGAAAAAGCCGTTGGCCATAGGGTTCGGATTAGGTGGTACGTGGGAGTTTTGGTGGGAGGGGGCAAAGGTATAGGTAAAGAGGGACCATATTAGCGAGCGTAGTACTGGGTAGAATCCATGTGCAGTTCAGCCCAGTTTAGGTTCTTCGTACATACCCAGCGCCCCTCAACTCGCTGTAATTCGTCGATTTTCTTTTTGCTCCGATTAACCAAATAGGCTTGGGGTAGACCACGTGCGGGTTCATCGTACTGCAGAACAACGGTGTCTCCAGACAATTTGAAGTGGCCGCTTTCGTACGCGGCAGGTAGGGTTATATCGAACTGGCCGTTCTTGAATAGCGTCAGTCCCCACATACTGAAAGCATTATCAGAATACGCGTAGAGAATGGCAGACCGAACTGGGGTAGGCCAGAAGGCGTAGGTTACCAAGAGCAGACCTGCACCTACCAGAAAAAGCCTCCATCTACTTTTTACCATGCTCATTGCTACTATCTAACGTCTCTACAGCCGCTTCAGCAGCTCCCGCACCTGCTGCTCCAGGTCCTGGAAAGAGCCGGTGTTGTGAATGGTGAAGTCAAAATGCCGGTAGTCGTCCATGGCCACTTCGCTGGGGTGGTTGTCGTCGCGGGTGCCGTCGCCGCGCTGCTGCAGCGGGTCGCCTTCAATGCGGAGCATGAGGCCGCCGCGGGCCCGGATGGGGTCGGCTTCGTTGGCAAAGCGCACGTCGGGCACCAGCACGCAGGCGTCTTTGGGCAGGGCCGCAAAAAAGGCGTCTACCCACACTAGGGGCTCCCAGGCGCGCAGGGCGCTGCCCACTTGCTGCAGCATTTCGCCGCGGGTGCGCCTGAACGTGGGCACCAGCTCGGCCTTGCCTTTTTGGGTGTAGTAGGGCGCTACGGTTTCGCCGGTGAGAGCCGCGCAGACCGATTTAATGGAATCTCCGAAGGAGCGTATTTGCCAGGTGCGCTCGGGCTGCAGCTGTTGCAGCAGGCGCGCCACGGTGTCTTTGCCGCTGCCCCGGCGGCCCGACATGCCAATGAGGTGTATCATGGGAATCGTTAGGTTAACTGAAGCCAGTAAACCGTCATGCTGAGCGCAGCCGAAGCATCTCTACCGTGAGAGTAAATAATTACTGTTGCAATCGAGATGCTTCGGCTGCGCTCAGCATGACGCCTAGAGAATCTGAAGCTCTACAAAATAGCCTTCAACTCGCTCAGGCAACTGATTTCGTGCGTGATTTGATTGAAATGGCGGCGCTTGTCCGGATTGAAATATACTTGGTCGATACCCGCGTTGTAGGCGCCCAATACGTCGCATTCGAGGTTGTCGCCAATCATGAGGCTTTCGGCGGCGGTGGCGCCGGTGCGTTCCAGCGCGTGCTGAAACATGCGCGGGTCGGGCTTGAGGTGGCCGCTGTGCTCCGAGGTGATGACTTCTTCGAAATAATGCGTCAGGTTCGACGAGGCCAGCTTGATGCCTTGAATGTCGTTGAAGCCGTTCGTTATCAGGTGCAGCCGGTAGTGCTGCTTGAGGTAGTCGAGCACCTCGTGGGTATAGGGGAACACCGCCGACTTCTGCGGCAGAATGTCGGTGAACTCCTCCGAAATCGTGGCCGGAATGTCGGCTTCGGGCACGCCGAGCTTGGCAAGCGTGCGCGCGAAACGGGCCTCGCGCAGCTGCTTCTGGGAGATTTTGTTGCTTTGGTACAAGCGCCACAGCGCGTGGTTGATGTCGCTGTACACGCGGATGAACTCCTCCACGGTGAAGGTGCCAAAGCGAGCGAAATCGTGCCGGTCGTACAGCGTGCGCAGTGTTTCGTCGGCGTTTTTCTCGAAATCCCACAGCGTGTGGTCGAGGTCGAAAAAGAGGTGGCGGTACTTCATGTAACGGTTATCAATTAACATTTAACAGCTCGTCCTGCCGCGCTTGCTGAACCGCTTTACTGCGGCGTTCACAATTAGTTGCACGGCACAGCGGCGTTGGCTGGCTCAGGAACACCACCTTCCTGCCCGGGCGCGTCAGCTTAAGCTGCCGGCCAGTGCCATGCTGAGCACGCCGGCCAGCATGATGCCCTTGCACCACGCGCTGAGGTGCCTGAAGTGCCGTCGGCGGTCGGCCCGGATGAGCAGGCGCGCCAGCTGCGCCATGGGCAGCAACACCAACAGCAGCAGCCACGTGCCCAGCGGCCAGTGCCCGCTGTCAAACACCCGGTACGTGGCCCCCACCGTCAGCAGGCCCAGGCAAGCCAAAAAGAACCCCGTGACCCATTTGGTGCGGGCCACGCCCACCACCAGCGGCAACGTGCGGCAGCCGTGCTGGGAGTCGCCGCGCATGTCCTCCACGTCCTTCACAATTTCGCGCACCATCGTGAGCAGAAACGCTGCCAGCGCATAGGGCCACACCACGCTGTTGCTGTCGTTGCGGGCCAGCTGCAGCTGCAGCTCCGGGAGCAGCACCAGCGCGGCCGTAAGGGTGGCAATGCTGGCGTTGCCCGCCAGCGCCACCCGTTTGAACCGCGCCGAATAGCCCCACAGCAGCAAGGCCGTACCAAACGTGACGGCCCCCAGCACGGGGTGCAGCCAGGTGGCGAGTAGCACGCCCGTGCCGCTCATCAGCACGTGGGCCAGCATGGCCTTGCGCCGCCGCACCACCCGCCCAATCACGAGGCGGTCGGGCCGGTTAATGGCGTCAATCTTGACGTCGTAGTAGTCGTTGATGATGTAGCCGGCTGCCGCCACCAGCAGCGCGGCCAGCACCAGCAGCCCAAAGCGCGGGGCCAGCAGCGACACGCGCAAGGGCTCCTCTGGCAGCAACAGGCCGGCTCGCACCAGCACAAGGCACAGCAGCATAATGAGCAGGTTGGGCCAGCGCACCAGCGTGGGCAGGGCCGTGCGCAACTGCTCCGCCGGGGGCGGGGGCACGGCGGCGGGCTTGGGCGGGGGCTGGTTCATGGGGGGCGCGGGCAGACTGCAAAGGTCGCCGGAAAGTGACGGGCGGGTACACCCTCCAACGCCGAAGGGCAATAAAAAAGCTTCTCCGGTGGGGAGAAGCTTTTTTGAAGGGTTGCCCCTGGATGAGGAGTGCTTAGACTTTGCGAACGTTCACGGCGTTGATGCCCTTGCGGCCTTCCTGCGTTTCAAACTCTACCCGGTCGTTTTGCTGCACCGTGGCGCCATTCAGGCCGGTTACGTGGACGAAAAAATCTTCTTTCGTTTGGTCGTCGGTCACGAAGCCGTAGCCTTTGGCTTCGTTGAAAAATTTAATGATGCCGGTTTTCATGCAAAAAACAAAAATGGAAAGATGGAAAACTGCCCGGGTAAAGGCTGCGGGTATGCCTGAAATGGCAGGTGAACGCCCACTTCAGGCCAGCTTACGCGGGAAGCCGGCACCGGGTTGGCACCGGCCGCCAGCTGCCACTTTGTTATTGGTTGTCGCGCCACTCGTACACCCACTTGGCCTGAATCTGCTCCAGGTGGCCTTCGGTGGCTTGCTCGCGGGTGCCGTCGAAGTTGTCGAGGCCCAGCACCCACTCAATCAAATCGGTGAACCGGATGCGGTAGATTTTGGCTTCGGTGAAGTCATCGCCAAACTTCTCGTAGAGGGCCATGGCAATGTCCTCGTGGTCGGCCCAGTGCATGGGCGGCTCAAAGTGGTTCATGCTTTTATTAGGGTAAGCGGGTATGGGGGTGGGAGGGTAGGTGTTTTCAGAGGGAGGGCATATAGAATGCAATTCTGCTACTCTTACCCTCCTATCCCCTCACCCTCATACCCTAAAAATTAATGTCCCAGGAAGTGCTGGGGGGGAATGGTAACGACCAGCTGCATGTCGGTGTCAACAACGCACTGGCAGGCCAGGCGGGAGTTGATGCGCGGGTTTTCGGCGCGGTCGATGAAGTCTTCTTCCTTGTCGCTGATTTCGGGCAGGTCATCGCCGCCCGAGTTGATGTAGATGTGGCAGGTGCTGCAGCCGCACACGCCGCCGCAGTTGTGCTGCAGCTGAATGCCGTTGTTCAGGGCCACGTCGAGCACCGACTCGCCGGACGCCGCCACGTGGGTTTGGGCCGGCTGGCCGTCGCTGAACTGGAAGGTGATGGTGGTGGCAGGAACAGACAAAACGTAAAGCAAAAAAGAGAAAAGAACACGGCATTTGCCGCCGCAAAGGTACTCCGCTGGCCCGCGGCATCAAAGCTGGGCCTGGATGCTGGCCGTGAGCTGCTCGTAGAGGGCCTGCCAGGCCGGGTGGGCAGCCAGCGCGGCCTGGTGAGCGGCCAGCGTGGGCGCGTCTTGGCGCACGGCCGGCCCGGTTTGCACCGTGAAGGGTGAATTGGCCAGGGCTTTGTCCACGGTTTCGCGCACCAGCGGGGCTAGCAAGGTGCTGGGCAAATTGGCCTCCGCCAGCAAGGCATCAGCTATGCCCAACAGGTGGTTGGTGAAATTGTTGGCAAACACCGCGGCCACGTGGAGCTGCAGCCGCTGGGCCGAGCCGAGTAGGCGTACGTGCTGGCTGAGGCTGCCGGCTAGCCCGAGCAGGGTCGCTTCGGCTGCCGGGCCCGTGGCTTCGATGAACAGCGGCACGGTGGCCCAATCGATGGCCCGGCCGGGGCTGAAGGTTTGCAACGGATAAAAAACCCCGCCCCGCACGTCCGGGTGCTGCTCGAACACGCTCAGGGGCAACGCCCCGGCTACGTGCGCCACGAGTGCGCCCGCCGGCCACGCAATGCTGGCCAGCAGCGGCGCTACCGCCGCATCGGGCACGGCCAGGAAGTAGACATCGGCCGGGGGCAGGGGGGCGGCGACCGACGCCAGGGCGGTTGCCTGGGGCAGCTGCGCGGCCAGGCTTTCGGCCGAGGCCAAGCTACGGCTCCACACAAAAACGACGTGGTGGCCGGCAGCGACCAGCGCCGGGCCCAACTGGCTGGCCACCCGGCCCGAACCCAACAAACCGATGCGCATAAAAGAGGTGGAAGAAAGGGGCATGACGAGTGAACTAGCGCGGTTTCGGAGTCGCTGCACCGTAGCGCGGACTTTTAGTCCGCGAGTGGGGGCCCTTGGTACTCGCGGACTAAAAGCCCGCGCTACTTGCCCAACCGTACACGGACGCCGAAACCGCGCTAAGCCGCGCTTTGCCGATGAACGGGGCCGGAAAAGCGCACGCATGGGCAGCAAGCCACTGCGGAGCTAACCACATTGTGCCTGGGTTCGCTCAATTGTGCCAAAAGTTTAGCAACTTGTAGCCTCAAAACTACGCGTCAACCGCCTGCGGCAGGTTGAGGCGCAAGCTTTTCCGCCATCCCTTTTTCTTTTCTTATTCACCCATTTTACTCGTTTTCATGAAAGACCATTACAATAGGCCGGGCCTCACCGCGCGTCTGCGGCAGGTGGCCCTGGCGGCGGTGCTGGCCACAGGAGCCGTTGGCACGGCGCACGCGCAGCTGGGCTACGTGGCGGCCAACACGGTTAACACCACCGGGACGTACACCGACCTGGCGGCCACGGGCACTGCCATTGCCACGCCCAACACCGACGACGCCAACTCGGCCGCGACTCCCATTGGCTTCACGTTCAACTACAACGGTACGGCGTTTACCGACTTTGTGCTGAACACCAACGGCTTTATCAAGCTGGGAACCACGGCACCCACCGGCCCTTCCTACACCGACAGCGGCACCAGCACCGCCAACGGCCCCATCACCGGCGCCGATGCCAACCTGCTGCTGCCCTTCAACCAGGACCTGACGGCCGGCACGGGCACAGGGGGCGCCGAGTACCGGGTGGCCACTACCGGCACGACGCCTAACCGCGTGACCACCATTCAGTGGAAAAACGTGTCGGACAAAGCGCGGGGCGCCGTTCTGACACAGTACGCCAACTTCTCCTTCCAGGTGAAGCTGTACGAAACCAGCAACCAGATTGAATTTGTGTACGGCACGGCCACGCCCGGTGCCGCCTCGGCCGATACGCCGAAATTTGGCACGGTGGGCCTGAAAGGCAGCACCGCTGCGGGGTCGATTCTGGGCACGAAGGCCTCGGCCACGCCGTGGTCGGGCACTGTGTTTGCCGCCGGTGCCTACACGGGCAATGGCCACAATTTTCGGGTGACTGTGCTGCCCGACCCCGGCCGCACCTACCGCTTTGCCATTCAGGTGGCAAACGACGCCGCAGCTGCCAGCATTCAAGGGTACGCTTCGGTGATTGTGCCGGCCAATAATCCATTTACGCTGCGGGGCGTGGTGCGCAACGCGGGTACCAACGCGTTGACCGCTGCCACCGCCGTTACCTTGACCATCAGCGGTGCCAACACCTATACCCAAACGCAAAACGTGGCCGCGTTGGCCGTGGGCGCCAGCGGGGTGGCTACGTTCTCGGGCATTACGCTGCCCAACGTGGGCCAAAACACGGTGACCCTGTCGGTGGACAACGACGGTAACAACGGCAACAACTCCATCTCCCAGCCGATGGAAACCAGTGCTACCACCTTCTCCCTGGCTACGCCGGGCGGCGCCAGCGGCAGCAGCGTGTTCAACGCAGATGGCGGTTATTATGCTGCAAAAATGACACTAAGCGCTGCCAGGAGCATAACTTCTGTTAGTGCTCTGATTAGTGATGCTGGCAATCAAGCTACTGCCAAAACAGCCGTGGGTGAAAGCGTGTATGGTGTGGTATTAAACGCCACCACTGGTGCCCTGCTAGCCCGCTCGGCTGACTATGTTATCACAACAGCCGACGTTAACACCTTTCACACGTTCACTCTCATAGCTCCTGCTACAGTGCCAGCCGGCGACGTGCTCATCGGCATGGCGCAAACGCCTTCGAGTGGTGCATTGCCATACTTCCCCTTCGGTGTACAACTGGAAGACCCTAACCGTCCGAATACTTACTTCGGCGGCGATATAGGAGGAGCCGCTCCCGCTGCGGCACTGACGGCAACCGGCCAAACTGGTTTCAAATTTCCGTTTGGCGCTGTAACCTCAGCACCTGCTAACAGCGACTTGGCTGTGAATGAAATTCAAGGATATGGTTCCGTTGCCGTACCGGTAGGCAATCCCTTTAGCATACGGGGCGTGGTGCGCAATGCCGGCATTGCTGCCGTGAACACCCCCACGGTGGTCACGCTCACCATCAGCGGAGCTAATACTTTCTCACAAACCCAGACCCTGCCTTCACTGGCTGTCAGCAGCACGGCTGTCGTGAACTTCACTAACATCAGCCTGGCCAACGTGGGTGCTAATACGGTTACAGTGACTGTAGCAAATGACGATAATAATGCTAACAACTCTGCGGTGCAGGCGATGGCTACGAGCGCCACGCGCTTTTCGTATGAGACACCAGGTGCTTCTAGTGGTACTAGTGTATTCCAAGCGACGGGTACCAATAACTACTATGCTGCGAAGATTACGCTGAATGCTGCTCGGAGCATTTCTTCTGTCACAGCTTTGATTAGTGACGCTGGCAACCAAGCGGGTGCAGCTAAAACGTCGGTAGGCGAAAGGGTTTATGGTGTAGTGATAAATGCTTCCACAGGCGCCTTGCTAGGCCGCACCGCAGACTATATCATTGCCACCGCCGACGTCAACCAATTTCATACCTTCACCTTTAGCGCGCCTGTAATAGTCCCAGCTGGGGATGTGCTCATCGGCATGGCGCAAACGCCCTCAAGTGGCACACTGCCTTATTACCCCTTCGGTGTTCAAAACGAAACTCCCACTCGCCCGAGCACTTTCTTCACAGGCTCTTCTTTAATAGCAGCTGCTCCAACCCCGACCATCATAACGGGGGTTTTCAAGTTTCCTTTTGGTGCTGAAACTGCTACTCCTCCCACTTGCTTCGCGCCTACGGCCTTCGCCGCTACTGGCAGCACGGCCACGTCGGTATCGTTCTCGTTCACGGGCGTGACGGGTGCTACCGGTTATCAGATTGTGTACGGCCCGCGCGGCTTCACGCCCAGCGCCACCAGCACTACTTCGCCCACCTTCACGGGGACGACGTACACGCTGACGGGCCTGACCGGTGCCACGGCGTATGATTTCTACGTTCGCACCATTTGCAGCGCTACGGACCAGAGCGCTCCGGCCGGCCCAGTAAGCGCTACCACGGCTTGCGTAGCACCCACCATTAGCTCGTTCCCGTACTCCGAGAACTTCGACGTGGTGGCCACGGGCCAGACCTTGCCCTGCGGCGTTACGGTGAGCGACGTCAACAGCGACGGCTTCACCTGGCAGGCCCGCAGCTCCGCCGTTAGCCCCGCGACGGCTAACGTGGCCCGCTCGGCGCCGAATGCCATGGTGTACGGCTTCAATAGCAACGACGTGACCGTGGGCGCCAACGACTGGTTCTTTACCCCGGCCCTGGCCCTGAGCAGCACGCAGCGCTACCGCTTGTCGTTCTACTACCGTGGGCCCGTGGGCTCGGCTGGTAACCCCTACACCAACGCCTTGGAGGTGAAGTACGGCGCAGCGGCGACGCCCGCTGGCCAAACAACCACGCTGTTCACCAATAACTCCATTTCAAACGCCGGTTACTTGGTGGCCAACAACACCAGCACCCCGGTGGTGGCCGACATCACGCCGGCTTCGGGCACGTTCTTCGTGGGCTTCCACGCCACCAGCTTCGCCGACCAAGGCTTCCTGGCCGTGGACGATGTGATGATTACTGCCGGCCCGCTGGCTACTTCCGAAGCGCTGAAGCGCGCCGTGAGCGTGTTCCCAAACCCCTCGGCCACGGGCGTATTCAACCTGGAAATTCACGGTGCTAACGCCAAGAAGGCCCTGAACGTGGAGGTGACCAACATGCTCGGTCAGCGCGTGTACACCGGCATGGCCAAAGACAACCTGCGCACCGCCGTAGACTTGTCGAAGCTGGCTTCGGGCATTTACAACATCAAAGTGCTCAACGGTGAGGAGTACACCATGCAGCAGATTTCGATTGTGAAGTAAGCTTCGGCTTTTTCCTTTCAGGCAAAAGGGCCGCCCGGTTGGGCGGCCCTTTTTTGTGCGCTTCATATGGTTTCTTGACAGAACCGGGCTACCGCCGCCTCATCTCAGAACGCTGGAAAGGCTGTAGCGTGGTCGTCCCGGAGGGACTCTGCGAGTCCGCACACGAGCGGGATTCACGGATGCACGGACTCGCAAAGTCCCTCCGGGTATGACCACGACCACACTACAACTGTGGGGCATAGGCTAAAGCGAAATCACCCAAGAGCAGCAATAAAAAACGGCTGCCTCCACGCTAGGAAGCAGCCGTTTCGCTGATAGAATCTAAAGAATCTTAAGCCACGGGCTGAGGCTTCGTGCTGCGAGCTGCTGGTGCTTCGCTGGCCGTTTCTTCCGTCTCGACCACCGCGCCGCCTTTGCCGCCGCGCTGCCGTAGGCTCAGGCCGAAGCCAATGGCCATGAGCAGCGTGCCGCTCCAGAGCAGGTTAATGAAGGGCTTTTCCATGGCCTTGAGAATGACGTAATCCTTTTGGGTGGTGCTCACACCAAAGGTGAATTTGCCAGCCACGGGGTCGATGGCGTTGAGGCTGAGGCGCACGCCCAGGTCTTCCACTTCGTCGGGCACGCGGCCTACCATGCGGTTGCGCACCACAAACACGGGGTGGGCGTGGTACTGGCGCTTTTCGCCGTGCACAATCATATCGGCTTGCAGGGCGAGGTCGCCTTTCTGCAGGTTGAGGCCGGCGGTTTCATGGGCCGGCTCAATGGCGCGGAACACAGCAAAGTAGTCGTTCAGGAAAATGGTGTCGCCCACGGCCAGCATGGTTTCCTTGGGCTCGCTCCACGGCTTTTCCTTGCGCGGGTCAAGCACCGAGCTCACGTGCGTGTAGATGTCGTGGCCCCAGAACTTCTTGATGGCCGGCGAGGCCAGGAGTCCGTTGCCCATCTCCTCGTTCACCTGGGCGCGGGGGTAGAGCGCAAACTGCTCGCCCGACTTCACATCCTTGTAATTGATGCGATAGTAGGTGTTCTCGGGCATGATGTTCACCGTATCGCCAGTCTTGTAGTAGGTCTTGCCTTGGCTGACGATGGGCGCGCGGGCCAGGGCCTTGTACTCGTCATCGGTGCGGTAAAGCAACTGCTTGTCTACGTAGCCGGGCACGCCGGGTACCTCGAAGAACTGGCCGGTGTAGGTGAGCTGGTAGCCCTGCATGGGCGTGGTTTCGTTGCGCCACAGCAGTACGTTGTCGCGGTTCAGGTCCTCGTCGAATTCCCGCGAATAGAGCAGGCCCGACACGTTGCGCGAAATGATGTTGGAGTAGCCCGCCGAGGCCAAAATGCCCAGCAGCATGAGCGCAATGCCCAGGTGAGCCACTGCGCCGCCCGACAGCCGCACCCCACGCCGCAGCAGCGTGAAGATGGTGCCGAAGTTGGCCAGCACGCCAAACAGGCCCGCCAGCGTGAGAACTATATAAGTGGGCGAAATGGTGAGGCCATTGTAGCGCACCAGCAGCACCACCAACGCCGTGCCCAGCAGCGTGAGCAGGGTAGGAGCCGTCAGCGAGTTCACCACCGTTTCCTTGGTGTTGCGCTGCCACCACATAATTTGGGCCACGCCCGAAAGCAAGGCCACTCCTACGCCCATCCAGAGCTGCATTTTGGAGTAGTGCGCAATTTGGTCGGCGGGCAGGGCCACGTTGGTTTTAATGCCCAGTAAGCCCATGAAGGAGTTATACACCGGAATGCTGGTGGTGAACAGCACCTGGAACGCGCCCAGGCACAGCACCGTAGCGCCCACAAACACCCACAGCTCGGGGTTGTAGCCGTTCAGCTCTTTCTCCGAAATCGGAATCTGCTTCCAGCGCGAAATCAGCAGCGCCACAGCCAGCACCGTGAAGGCGGCCATGTAGATAAATAGCTGCCCCGACAGGCCCAAGTCCGTGAACGAGTGCACCGACGAGTTGCCGAGCACGCCGCTCCGGGTGAGGAAGGTGGCGTACAGAATGAGTACGAACGTGGCCACCACCAGCGCAAACGCGGTGCGCAGGCCCATGCGGCGCTTCTGCCACAGCACCATGCCGTGCAGCGAGGCCACCAGCACCAGCCACGGGATGTACACGGCGTTTTCCACCGGGTCCCAGTTCCAGTAGCCGCCGAAGTTCAAGGTTTCGTAGGCCCAGTAAGCGCCCATCATCACGCCCACGCCCAGCACGCCGCCGCCAACAAGCGTCCACGGCAGAGCGGGTTTTACCCAAGAGGTTAGCTCCTTTTTCCAAAGGGCCGCAATGGCGAAGGCAAACGGCACCAGCGTGAGCGCAAAGCCCAGGAACAGCGTGGGCGGGTGAAT
Organism: Hymenobacter sp.; assembly: GCF_036388155.1. Taxonomy (NCBI): domain Bacteria; kingdom Pseudomonadati; phylum Bacteroidota; class Cytophagia; order Cytophagales; family Hymenobacteraceae; genus Hymenobacter; species Hymenobacter sp. The sequence continues at coordinate 24,191 of NZ_DASVSI010000094.1, forward strand.
CACCATCCAGTAGTTCTGCAGCAGGGCGTTGAGGCCCGTGCCGTCTTTGGGCACAAAGTCGGGGTTCATCTTGAAGACCGGCAAGTCGGTCATGAAATCGCGCAGCAGGATGAACGGCGACGAGCCTATTTTGACGCCGCCGAGCACCACGCCCAGAATCATGCTCACCAAAAACAGCTGCACGCCGCTGAATACGGCCATCACGGGCGCCTCCCACTTGCGGTTGAAGCGCATGATGCACAGGCCCAGCACCACGTGCCAGAAAATCCAGAGCAGGAAGCTGCCTTCCTGACCTTCCCAAAAACACGAAATCATGTACTCCACCGGCAGGTGGTTGGAGCTGTGGCTCCAGGCGTAATAATATTCGTAGCGGTGGGCGTGGATGATGTTGAACAAGCACCCCACCACGACCATGACCGCCGCGCCGTGCACGAAAAACGCGCCCCGCGCAATGCGCATCCAGCTGGCATCGGTGTCGCCCAGCGCCCGGCCGCGCGTGGCTTGGAAGTAGCCGTACGCCGCCACCAGCGCCGCCGCAAACGCCACGATGACGCTCAAATGGCCGATGTTTCCAATTAATAAGTTCATAAGCAACAAGTAAAAATCAGGCGGTGGCCGCTGTGATGGCCACGCTGGGGCGCACCACTTCGTAGCGGTTTAAAATGCGCGGGTGAAACGACGCGGGCAGCAGGGCCCAGTCGTGCACATCCACAAAAATGGGGAGGTTGCTGTCCGTCAGCGCCTCGCGGAATCGGCTGAGCAGGCCCACCGGCAGAGCAGTCAGGTCGGGTCCGCGCAGCACGAGGTCGAGGTCGCTGCCCTCGTGGTTGTTCCCGTTCACGCGGCTGCCGTAGGCCCACACGGCCACCGCCGGGGGCAGGTGCCGCGCAATGAGCTCGTGCACTACAGCGAAGTCTTTGGGGCGTAAGGTGAGCATGGGGTCAGGCTTGTTTGCGCAACGTGGTCAGTACCGCGTGAGTGTCAGCGATAAACAAAGGCAGGGTGTTTATGATTTGTTCGGCAAACTGCATCCCGTACTCGTGCGCTGACGTGTTGCGGTTGTCGCGGTGCAGCAGCCACCGGTCCACTTCATCAAGGCTAAGTAAACCGTGCTGCGCCGCCAGCCGCAGGATGTGTTTGAAGGGCAGGTTATTTAATTCGCTGGTCGACGTAACGTATTCGCGCAGCACTTTGCGCAGCAGCTTTACCACGATTTCCAGTATCAGTTCAAATTCCTTCACACAAGCCGCTCTGAACAGGTCGTGGTCGTCATCGGCCGGGCTGGTTACAACCAATCTGCCATGCGCACGCTCCAGCGTAGCCAAGCAGCGTTCCAGAGCGGTTGTATCGAGCGTGTTCATGAAGCGGGATGCAGAAAACTCAACTGAATAAATCGTCGTTCGCCGAAGCGAAAAGGCAAATTTACCGCTGCGCCGCCAGAGGTGGCAGTGCTAATAACAGCTTGTCGGTGAAAAAGTGACCGCGCGGCGGGTGACAGGTGATTTCAACGGCAATTTTTTCTAGGCCGGCCTCTTGCCACCGGCGCACCGCCAGCTGGTTTTGGCGCCGGTTGGCCGTTTGGTTGATGAGCTGCCGAGCTAGCAGCACCCGCCCATTGGCCGGGTCGGTGATGACGACGGAAAGGCGGGCGTTGGTAGGGTATTTGCGTAGCGGCAGCTCCACCATCGCAGCGGCAGGAGCCGTGCCCGGCAGGGCGGCTGCCTCGCCGTACCCGTACCACCACTGCCGCAAGCGGACAGGAGCAGGACCCGCTTCGCTCGCAGCCGTCACCACTTGGTAATCGTAAATGCCGGGGCCCGGCAGGGTGTCGGTAGCCGTGTAGGCAGTGGTGGGCTTGCCGTAGGTATCGCGGCGCACCGGCACCAGCTGCACTTCGCTGCTTCGGTACTGGTGCACCTCGCGCCGCAACACCCGGAAGGAAGGAGCAGCTGCCAACGAGTCGGGCAGCGTCCACTGCAGCTCAACCACGTGGCTGGCAGTGGGCAGCACGCGGGTAGGGTTAGGCGGAAAGTAGCTAACCGGCATGCCCACCGCCGAGCGGCTCACTTGCAAAGAGAACTGGCAAAAGTCTTTCAAGTAGCCGTCCACGTTCAGCAAATACGGCTGGCCGGCGCGCAGCGAATCGAGCGTGACAAACACGTCGTCTTGGTTGCCCAGCGATGTGCAGCTCAGCACGCGGTAGGTAGCCGTCTGGCAGGGCGTACCCGTGAGCACCACCAGTTGCACGCCACGCACGTCGCGGCATTTTTGCCCGCCGATGTTGACAAAATACCGGCCCGCCGCCTGCGGGGTGAACTCAAACCATTGGTCGTTGTGGTATTCGATGCACTTGCCGGTCAGGCGCTCGTCCACGCAATTGCGCTGCACCGTGCAGCCCGTGGTGGTAGATGTTATTACTTCTTCGGCTTTGATGACCCGCCGGTTTTCAATGTTGTCGTTGGCAACCTGGGCCGTGGCGGCCGGCACCAGCGCCGCCAGCATCAGCACCTGGAAGAGCACGCAGTGCCAGAAGCGAAATATCGTTTCGGGAACCAGTGGCCTTATCAGGTGCGTGCTTGTCAATGATTAGTTGATGGAAGCCGTGGCCCCGTCCAAGTCCTTTTTCACGTATTTGCTGGGGCACTTCAGCAAAATGTTGTCGGCCATGAAGACGTTGCCTTTCATGCTGCCGGTGATAACCACTTGCTCGGAAGAGTCGAAATCTTGAGGCTTGGGGTTATTGTATACCACGCGCTGGGCCACTTTCAGGGTGTCAATCAGCGTGAAGGCAAAATAGTTGGGGTCTTTCATGGGGTCGTACTCCAAGCCCAAGGGGCGCTTCTGCCCATCGCGCAGCAGCTTGCCTACTACGTGCACCTTGGTGGTGTTGCCCTCGGCGGCGCGCTGCCGGGCCTCGCCGAAACCTACGTACACGCTGGCATCGGCAGTGGTGCTGAGGATGATGGCGGCGGCCACCGCAATGATGGCCATGATGAAAATGTGCGACTTCTTCATATCAACTAGGTAACAGCGTAAACGGGGGCAGGGTGCCCGATTATTTCTTTATTTCTTGCTCCAGCCGGCTCACTTTGCGGTCGAGCATAATGAGGTAAGCCAGCAAGCCCGCCACGATGACCACCACCACGGCCACCACCACGTAGATTTTGCCGTTGGCGCGCAGGTTGTCGGCCATCTCGGGCTCCGTGGCGGCTTGGGCGAAGGCGCGGGGGGCACTGAGCAAGCAGGTCGTCAGCAGCAGGAGCAGGGCCGCGAAGCGCGGCGAGAACTTAATTTTCATCGTGTTTCAATTTCAGGAAAGCAAAGCGGCTGCTAACCTGGGTAAGCCAGAAGGCAAACAAAATCCAACCAAGAACGGCGGGGTAAAACACCTGCCGCATGGTGTTGTCGAGGTCGTACTGGCTGAAGCCGGGGTTGCCGGTCTGGCCGGGGTGCAACGACGGACCGCTCAGGCGCGGCAAAATGAACAGCAAGGGAATGACCGCCGCGAAGGCAAAAATGTTGTAGATGGCCGAGACGCGGGCCCGCTGCTGCTCGTCGCGGAAGGAGCCGCGCAGCACCAGGTAGGCGCCGTAGATGAGCATGGCCACGGCCGCCCCGTTCAGGCGCGGGTCGGGCGTCCACCAGGCACCCCAGGTGAACTTGGCCCACACGCTGCCAGTAGCCAAGCCGAGCATGCCCAGCACAATGCCGGTTTTGGCCGCCTCATGAGCCAGCACATCCAGCCGCTCGCTGGGCGCGCGCAAGTAGCGAACGGAATACCACACCGACACCAGCAGCACCATAATCATCGAAAACCACATCGGCACGTGGAAAAACAGGTTCCGAATGCTTTCGTTCACGATGGGCAGCCGCGGCACCGAAATCAGAATGCCCACCGCCGACGCCCCAAGCAGGAGCAGTACCGTGAGGGCCTTCCACACCAGCCCGGGCGTGCGCTGCTCGATGAGCCGCTGCCCGCCCCACACGCCCGCCACCGTCATGGCCACGCCCGATATACTGCCGATGATTGCTGCTGTACTCATAATGTATTTAGTAATAATAAATTAGCCGCGCCATAAAAAAGGGAACAGCAGGTACGACGTGGCGCCCACTATCATGTTGAGGGCCACCAGCGTGAGCACCGAGCCTTGGCTCACGCTCCAATCCAGGCCATCCAGTGCGTTTTTGCTCACCTTAATGAGCAGCAGGAGCATGGGCACCATCACCGGGAAGCCAAGCACGGCCATGAGGGTAGCCCCGTTGCCACCGGCCTTCGCCGCAATGCCCGACACCAGCGTGAGCGTGGTGGCAAACCCCACGGCGCCCAGCAGCAGGTTGCCCACAAACAGCGGCCCGTCCTGAATGGGGTTGCCGAGGAACACCGTGTAGAGAAACAGGCCCAGCAGCGCCACCACCGACAGGAGGAGGGCGTTATAGAGCATCTTGGCCAGAATGATGGCCTGGGGCCGCACCAGCGTATAGTAATAGAGCCGTTGCCCGGCACTTTCCTGCATGAACCCCTTCGCTACCGCGTTGATGGCCGCAAACAGCAGGATAACCCACAGCAGCGCGTTCCAGGCTGGGGCCGGGGGCACGCCGCCGCGCAAACTGAAGCTCAAAAAGCACACAAACACCGTGCTGCCCACGTACAGCAACAGCCCGCCCAGCGCCGCGCGCTGCCGCCATTCGAGGCGGAAGTCTTTGGCTAACAAGGTGGAAATTTCGCGGAGCAGCGCCACAGGCTAAGGGTTGGTTTCAGGCCGCAAAGATACGACCGAACCCGCCCGGGACGGATGAATAACCAGCAGTAAAGTCCAGCCTCGGGAGGGCTACGCACCCACCTCAAACAACAGCGCCACCGGAGCATCTCCGGTGGCGCTGAGTGAAAGCTTGGTAACTGCGGTTAGAAGTCGTAACCCAGCGTGAAATAGAACTTCGGGCCGCTCACCTGTTCGTCTCGTTGGCCCCAGGCCACGTCGGCTTTGCCGTAAAAGCCCAGCAAGGTGGTGCGGGCGCCCACGCCGTAGCCAATGAGGAAGGGGTTGCGAAAGTTGACCACCGTGGCCGAGAAAAAGTTGCCGGGCGGAAATTTGACTTGCGTATTCGAGGAATTGTCGGTGCCAAAAGGAGAACTGCCCGAGTATGCCGTGCCCGCATCGGCAAAGCCGGTAAGCTGCAGGTTGCGGAAGAAGCCGGAATAAATGGGCTTTCGAGCAAAATATTGCACAATGGGAATGCGCAGCTCGCTATTGAACAGCACATAACGCGGGCCCTGACGAACTCCGTAGTCGAATCCCCGCAGGTTGGTAACAAATTCCTGATTGAATACTTGGTCGGGCGCATCGTAGGTGATGTTGTCCGGGCCCCTTGCGAAGCGAGGGCCTTCGTAGTCTGCATTCAGCCAGTTGTCCATGCCGCCGATGCGGAAAATTTGCGCCCGGGGGCCAAAAAACTGCCCGTAGCTGGCCCGGTTGGCCCACACGATGGAACGGCTTATTTTCTGGTAGTGCCGCAAGTCAACCACGAACTTGCCGTAGTTCAGGTTGCTGTTGTTTATGCCGCTCATGTTGAGCACGCTGGCTTTCAGGCGGGTGCCCGTCACCATGTTCACGCCCGTGGCAACGCTGTTGTCAAAAACAATCTCGCCGTTGTAGCCGATGTAATTTTCACTCTGGTCAAACACGGTGGAAGCATCGCCCAGGCGGGTACGGGAAATGTTGACGAAGCGGGGGCCGCCGCGCACGCTCAGGTTGTGCGTGAGCGGGTAGGCAATGTTGGGGGCTATTTCGTGGCGGCCGTAGCGGTAGCGTTCAGTGCCAATATCGAAGAAGTAGGCTTGCTTTTGGTAAGCCACGCCCCAGTCGTAGCGCTTGGTGAGGTTGGTGTACGCCGCCCGGATGTTGCTGGTGCGCAGGTCGAACAGGCCGAACAAGCTGGCGTCGATGCGCTGGTTTTCAAGCACATCGGTCAGCGCTGCTTTGAACTGCAAGCCGAGGCCCAGCAGCGGGTCCACGTACAGGGCCGTCGACACGTTGTCGGCCATAAAGCGCGTGTCGTAGCGGAAAGGACCCGTCAGAGGCGGTGCGGCGGCCTGGGCCTGCGCCTGAGCGGCGGCGGCGTTGGAAGCCGCGGTGGGCGTGAGGCGCCGGCGCTTAGCGGCTGACGCCTGCACCGGCTCATCCTCTTCAAACTGGTAGTCGCTGGTGTTCACCGTGCCGCTGGTTTTGGCAGGTTCGGTTGGGGCCGCAGGCGTGCCAACGGCGGGAGCCGTTGCAGTCGAGTCGGGGGGTACGGGCGTGGGAGTGGTGGCCACGCGGCCAGCCGCCGTGGTATCTGGTATGACTTGGGCCGGAGCGGGGGCGGGCGCTGGCTTGGGAGCAGCGGTGCGGGGCGCTGGCGCCACGGAACGGTCCTCCAGGGTTTGCTGGCGGGCCGTTTTGGTGAGGGGCAGGGCCGTGGGCAGCGGATAGGTGGGGTACACGTACAGGATGTCGCGGGCCTGAGCCGGAGCCACAAACACCAAGGCCGAGGTCAGGGGGCTGTAGTCGAAGTCCTGCGTGTTGGGCAGCCAGTTCGACAGCAGGGTGCGTTCCTTGGTCTTGATGTTGTAGCGGTACATCGCCCGCACGCCGCTTTCTTCGCCCAGGTACATGATTTCGTCGTCGGAAATGGCCCGGGGCCGCGTCTCGTTCGAGATGGTGCTCACCAGCGTCTCCACCGGGGTAGTGCGCCCGTCCAGCTGATACACAAACAGGTCGTAGTTATTCACCACGTTCTGGAACGTGGCCGGCCGGGCCTGGCCCGTCGAGTCGAGGTAGCGGTTCGAGCTGAACACAACGCCCTGCCCGCCCGGTAAGAACACGGGCTGCACATCGTCAAACAAGTCGTTGGTGAGCTGTTCGGCTTTGCGGCTGCCGGCGCGCAGCAGGTAGATGTCGTTCTGGCCGTTGCGCACGGCGCTGTAGACCAATGCCTTGCCATCGGGCGAGTAACTCATGCTCAGCACCTGGTCGTAGTCGGCAAACAGCGAGGCTGGCCGCGAAAACCGAATGGCCTCGCGCACCCGGCGTACCAAGCCGCGGCCGTCGGCGTCGCGGAGGCGCAGCACGCTTTCGCCGCGGCTCATCTCCGCCACGGCCACCTGCGAGTTGCCGCGCCACGCCAGGACGGGCAGGCGGGTTTCAATCTGTTGGTCAGGCGTTTTGTGGCCGCCGCGGCTCAGAATGCGGCGGCGCGAGCCGTCGCGGTTCATCACCATCACGCGGTAGCGGCCGCCTTCGTTCTGGGCGTAGGCCACCAGTTGGCCGTTGGGGCTCACCACCGGCTGCGAGAACACGTCGGCGTGGCGGTTGCGGCCGCTCTGGCGGAATTGCTTGTCGGGCTCCACCAGCGTGGCCACGGGCTGGCCGTTGAGCTCGCGGTAGTACGCCAGCCAGTCTTTCAAAAACACCTTAAACGGCACGTTCAACGACGAGCTGATGCCCACTTCCACGTCGCGCGTGATGCGCGTCAGGTTCAGAATGTTCTGGATGGTGGTGTAGCCGTAGCGCTCGGCCACGTAGTTCCAGATGCTCTGGCCGGCCAGCGTGGAGTTGCGCAGGAAAAAGGGCGCCGTGCGGTTGCCGGTGGGGTGCTGCTTGCTCATGTCGCGCATGAAGCCGTCCATGTCCACGCTCCAGCCCTCGGCCGCGTAGGCCGAAGCCCCGCCAATGAACCAGTCGGGCAGCTGGAGCAAGTAGCTGCTTTGCAGCACTTCCTTGAGTGAGCCGCCGTACATCATGTCGTTGAGCAGCACCTCGGTAATCTGGGTGCTGAGCACGCGCTTGAACTCGGTTTCCTGGCCGGTGAAGGCAATTTGCACCTTGCTCATGCGGGCCAGCGGGGTTTCGCCGCCGTTTATCTGCTGCTGCGTGGCCGTGAGGCCGATGTTGCTCTGCCGCAGGTCGCCCACCGAGTTGTAGAGCAGCATGGTGGTTTTGGAGTAGGGGTAGTACCCAATCAGCGCGGTAATGCGCTGCAGCTCCTTTTCTGCGTATTCGGCCGCGCGCCGCGCGCTGGCTTCGCCGCCGTCGTAGTACAGCACGTTGAAATTCTGGGTGCTAAACTGCTGCCAACGGAACTGCTTGTACTGAATGCGCACCCGCCCGAACGGCTCCTGCGCCGTTTGGGCTTGGACCGTGGGCGAGCCCAGCACCGGCAACAGCAACGCCAGAGCCCCCAGCGCGCGTTTCGTGAATAGTGAAATGGTCATAGAGAGGCAACGAGCAAAGACGAAAACAAATCGGCAGTAAGGCTACAAGGTTGGGCGCGCGGCAAAAAGTTCGGCCCTCCCGCGGTACTGTACTAAAGGCAATTAACGAGCAAAGGTTGCAGCCGCGTATGCCGGCAGCCGCAAACGAATGCGCACCGCCGCCGAGGCCGTACCAATAGTACTCAAATTACGCCAACTGGCCGCAACGCGTTGTATCGTTCTACACTCACGTCGGGCCAAATTTCGTCCTGGCCCTCAAGGAAATCGGCCAGCAGCACGGCCAATCGGGGCGCCAGCATCACGCCTTTAGAGCCATAGCCCCCGCAGAAGCTCAGGGCCGGCACGGTAGGGTGGGGGCCCAGCAGCGGTCGGCGGTCGCGCACGGCGGGCCGCACGCCGGCGCGCTGCTCGCGCACCGCAAACGGCAAGTCGGTGATGACGGTGAGGCGGGCGGCCAGTTCCTCGCGCCCCACCGCCGTGGGCCCATCCGCAAACGGCGGCCACCGGTACGTGGCGCCCACGCGAAACTTTCCGTCGCCCACGGGCACCACGTAGGCCCCGCGGTTGAGCACCTGCGCCGCGCTAAGCCCGGCGCAGTCCACGTCGAGCACCTCGCCCTGGTTGGGCGTGAGGGGCAGCCAGCTGAAGTACGGGTTGCGCACCGCCGCCGCGCCCTCGCAGCAGACGACGTGCCGCGCCCGCACTTGTCCGGCGTAGACGGCTTCGCCAGAGCTGTTATCAAGCTGGTTCCAGTCGAACGCTTCGCGGCGCAGCCAGCCGTCGCGGGTGCCCTCGGCAGTCAGCGCAGCCAGCAGCTCGCGTACGGCCACGTGCCCGCCGTGCTGCAGCCAAGCCCCGCCAAATGGGGCGTGCACGCCCACTAAGCCAGGGTCGGCGGTGGCAAAACCGGCCACGAAGTCGCCCCAGGGGCGGTCGACGCTGCGGGCCAGCACGGAGTTTTGCTCCTCCAGCGAGGCAAATACTTTTAAAATCGGGGTTTCAAAGAAGAAGGCTTGCTCGTAGCGCTGCTCCAGCTCGCGGTAAAACGTGCCCGCAAACGGCAGCAGCTCAGCCGCGCGCCAGCTCAGGGCGAAGCGTTTGCCGGCCACCGGGTTCATGAGGCCGGCCGCCACGTTGGAGGCCGAGTTGGGCTGGCCAGGGTCGTACACCAGCACGCGGTGGCCCCGCTGGCGCAGCACGTAGGCCAGCGTGGCGCCCGCAATCCCGTGGCCAACTACGAGGAAGTCACAGTCCGTCATGCCGGGCAAGGTAAGGACGCTGCGCTTAATGAGGAAGGACTATTTGCTCAATCTAGAAGAATGAAAAATTATTCAAAAAGTCAGACCAAGCGAGGCTGGAGCTTCTTACGTGGTGGAATGATTCGCGGCCGTTCCGCAGCGCGTTGGTGGCACCGCTCATCCACACGCTCAATCGTGAAAGAGTGGTGGTGGCAAATGGGATGCTCTGGCTGCGCTGGGCGGGACCATCCCCGTCCAGCTAATTCTTCATTGTTCACTCCTCATTCGTCATTAAGCAAAGCGTCCTTACCTTTCCGCCTTGCTCAGCTACCCCCGTTTGTATGACCGTCGTCGGATTCACTTTCAACGCTTTTTCCGAAAATACCTACCTGCTGATTGACGACGCCACCCGGCAATGCGCGGTGGTGGACCCCGGCTGCTACGCCCCCGCCGAGCAGCAGGCCTTGCAACAGTACATCACCACCAACAACTTGCGGGTGACGCTGCTCCTCAATACCCACGCCCACATCGACCACGTCCTCGGTAACCAGTTTGTGCTGGACACTTGGCCCGGCACACCCTTTCTGCTGCACCGCTTCGACTTGCCCACCCTGCGGGCCGTGCCCACCTATGCCGGCAGCTATGGCTTCCCGCAGTACCAGCCCGCCGAACCCACCGGCGAGCTGGTGGCCGGCCAGCCCGTGCACATCGGCGGAACTGAGTTGGAAGTGCGCTTCACGCCCGGTCACGCGCCCGGCCACGTGGTGTTCTATCACGCGCCCACGGCCACCGTCATCGGGGGCGACGTGCTGTTTCAGCGCAGCATTGGCCGGACGGATTTGCCGGGCGGCAACCACGCCGAGCTGCTGCACAGCATTGCGCACGAGCTGATGACCTTGCCCGACGAGACGGTGGTGTACCCCGGCCACGGGCCCGCCACCACCGTGGGCGAAGAGCGGCGCGAAAATCCTTTTCTCAATTAACAATTGACATTTATCAGTCAACAGCTCATCCAACCGCGCAGCGGCGCCGGGTGATGCTGCGACATGAGATATGACGAAGTGGTTGATTGTTACCTGTTAACTGTTAATTGTTTAAATGAAAAGACACCTGCCCAACGCCATTACCTGCCTCAATTTGTTGTGCGGTTGCTTGGCCCTCACGCACATATTTGCCGGGCGGCTGGAGATGGGCGCCTACTTTGTGGCCTTTGCCGCCCTGGCCGATTTTGCCGACGGCCTGCTGGCCCGGGCCCTGCGCGTGTCGTCGGCCATCGGCAAAGACCTGGACTCGCTGGCCGACATGGTGTCGTTTGGGGTGGTGCCGGGCGCTATTTTCTTCGAGCTGCTGCTTCGCGGCGCGGGGCCGGGCGGGCTGCCCGAGTGGGTGCCGTATGCCGGCTTTGTGGTCAGCATCTTTTCGGCCCTGCGGCTGGCCAAATTCAACAACGACACCCGCCAAACCACGTCCTTCATTGGGCTGCCCACGCCGGCGTGCACACTGGTGGTGGCCTCGCTGCCGCTCATCCTCGCGCACGACCAATACGGGCTGGCTTCCGTCATCCTGCATCCCGGCTTGCTGCTGGGACTCACCGTCTTACTGTCGGGCTTGCTCATTGCGGAACTCCCGCTCTTTGCCCTGAAATTTAAGACCCTGCGATGGGCCGATAACCGCCGCCGCTTTTTATTTTTGTTGTTGGCGGCAGGATTATTGCTAGCCTTGCGGGCGGCGGCCGTGCCGCTGGTAGTATTGCTCTACGTGCTGCTGTCGGTACCCAAAACGGCGGCGCGCTAAACACTTCGATATAGCCACCACAATAAATAGGTTAGTTGGTTGTTAAGAAGCAGCTATGGGTGAACCTGCGGCCTCGCTGGGCTGTTGCGAGACCACTCACTGCCGGCCGGCCTTCAGTCCAGTGCAAAACTCCGCGTGTATGCGTCCATTTTTTCTCTTTGTTGCGTTTGCAGGACTGATTTTGGGGGCTACTCCGGCGCGTTCGCAGGGAGGCGGGACGGCCACGGCCCACGGCGTCATCAGGTGGGGCGGCTATGCGGAAGTGCCCACGCTGAGCCCACGCAAGCAAAAAGTGCCCACCTTCGAGGAAGCGCACCAGGCCTATGAGGACCAGGTGGGTTGGTTCAGCCTGCGCCTGAATGGTGGCGCGAGCCAGGGCGAGCTAGCAAACCTGGTGTACGAGCCCTTCCCGGCCGCCGACGCCAAGCTGTTCAACGTGAGCAAGCTGCCGGCCGGCCCCGAGCCCCAACTGACTTCCGGCGTCGAGATGAAGCGCGTGGTGACGCACCTCAGCGTGCGCCCGGTACGCCGCAGCCCCCAAACCGGCCAGCCCGAACGCCTGGTTTCGTTCGACTACAACTACTCGCCCACCGCTGGCGCCGTGGCGGCCCGAAACACGGCCACCACGGCGCACGTCTACGCCCAACACTCCGAGTTGGCCACCGGCGAATGGTTTAAGATGGGCGTGGCCGAAAGCGGCATCTACAAGCTCGACAAGGCCACGCTGCGCACCATGGGGCTCAACGTACAAGGCCTCAACCCCAATAACCTGCGCATCTACGGCAACGCCATGGGCGTGCTGCCCCAGGCCAACGCCGTAACCCGGCCCGACGACATAGCCGAAAACAACGTGCTGTTTGTGAGCAGCAACAACAACAACGTTTTCGACGACGACGAATACTTCCTGTTCTACTCGCCCGGGGCGCACACCTGGGAGGCGCAGGGCGGCTTGTTCCGGCACCGCAACAACATCTACACCGACACGACTTATTATTTCGTCACCGTGAAGGGCACGGCGGGCCGGCGGGTGCCCATAGCTGCTGCCCTCGCCGCCACGCCAACTACTCCCAACGTTACGACGTTCAACTACCGCGCTTTCCACGAGTACGACCTCATCAATATGCTCAATAAATACGGACCAGCAGGGGCTGGTTCGGGGCGTAATTGGCTGGGAGAAACCTTTGGTAACGGCGAACGGAAAGAAGTTGAGTTTGCTAACATTCCCGACCTGCTGCCCAATATTCCGGTGCGCGTGACTGCTTCGCTAGTGGCCCGCTCGGACAATCCCAGTTCTTTTCAGCTGACGTTGAATGGGGTATCATTGGGGTCCCAGGGGCTGGACGCCCGGCCAAACTATGATTTTGGCGCAGTTGCTACCGTTAATACTTCTACTAAGCAGGCGGCGCTTCCCAACCCTGGTACGGAGTTGAAAGTGGGACTAACCTTTGCCAGCACCGACCCCATCAGCAGCGGCTATCTCGACTACCTCGAAATCAACGCCCAGCGGCAGCTGCGCTTTAGCGGCTCCCAGCTGGAGTTTCGCACGTTGGCCAACATCGGCCCCGCAGCCCTGAACCGATACGTGCTGGACAACGCCACCGCGGGCGTGGTGGTGTGGGACGTCACCAATCCGCGCCGCCCGGTGGCTCGGCCCCTCAATGCGGGCAGCTTTGTGGCGCCGGCCGACACGGTGCGCGAGTTTGTGGCCTTCCAACCCACCGGGACTTTCAAAGCTCCCCGCTACTTCGGCCGGGTGCAAAACCAGGACCTGCACGCCCTGAACAGCAACCCCGGCGCGCTGCTCGATTTGGTGATTGTGACCTATCCGGCTTTCAAAGGGCAAGCCTTGCGCCTGGCCAACCACCGCATCAGCCGCGACAACATTCGGGCGGCCGTGGTGACCACCGCCGAAGTGTATAACGAGTACGGCTCGGGCGGGCAGGACGTGACGGCCATTCGCGACCTGATGCGGCAGCTGTATTCGCGCGACAACCGGACGAGTGGCAAGCCCCTGCAACTGCTGCTGTTCGGCGATGCGTCGTATGACTACAAGTCCGACTACTACAACCCGCCGCCCCAAGACGCCTTGTGGCCCGCGTGGTGGAGGACGCGGGTGCCGTTCAAAAACGACGGGGACTTCGACAAATTCAACCAGAACTTCGTGCCGACTTATCAGTCGCGCGAGTCGCTGGCGCCGTTCTACGGCGGTGCTTTTGGGCAGGCCTCCTATGCCTCCGATGATTACTACGCCTTGCTCGACGACAACGAAGGCGAGTGGGACGAGCAGCGGCCCGGCACCGAGCTGCTCGACATTGGGGTGGGCCGGCTGCCCGTTCGCACGCCCAAAGGCAAGCCCACCGATTCGGAGCAAGCCAAAGTGGTGGTCGACAAGATTATCAGCTACGACGCGACGGCGGGATATGGCAAGTGGCGCAACCGCATTACGCTGGTGTCGGACGATGGCAACGGGGACCTGTTTGTAGGGCAAGGCTCCGAACCAATTGCCCGGACAATTCAGCGCGATTACCCGGCCTACAACGTGCACAAGGTGTACCTGGACTTGTACCCCCAGCAAAGCGTAGCGGCGGGCCAACGGTCGCCTGGCGCCAGCCGGGCCATCGACCAGTCGGTGGAGCAAGGCTCGCTGATTGTGAACTATCTGGGCCACGGGGGCCCAAAGGGCTGGACCGACGAGCAGATTATCACCAATGAGTCGGTGCTGGGGCTGCGCAACCCCAACAACCTCACGTTCTTCACCACCGGCACCTGCGATTTTAGCACCTACGACAACCCCGACTTCACCTCGGCCGGTGAGCAAGCCCTGACGGACAATGCTACCGGCGGCGCCGTGGGCCTCTTCACCACCACCCGGGTGGTAGACGCCGGCCAGAATGCCGGGCTGAACCAGGCCTACATCAACCGGGTGCTGCGCCCCATCAACGGGGCCATGCCCAACATTGGTACGGTGGTGATGCTCAGCAAAAACGACTACCCTGGCGCCGGCCAGCCGGGCGTCATCAACAACCGCAACTACGTGCTGCTGGCCGACCCGAGCATGACGCTGGCCTATCCCAACCAGTCGGTGGTACTCGACAGCGTGAACCAGCGTGTGAACAATGCTTGGGAGCCGGCCGACACCCTGCGGGCATTGGCCCGGGTGCGGCTGCGCGGGCGCTTGCTGAACAATGGCACCCTGAACGCCAACTTTACCGGCCGCGCCCAGGTCACGATTTTCGACAAGCCGACGACCGTGATGACCCTTGGCGACGAGGCGAGCAAAAGCGCTGCCGACGCCCCGCGGCCGGTGGTCATTCAGGAAAGCGTTATTTACGGCGGTCAGGCCGAAGTGAAAAACGGCGAGTTCAACCTGACCTTTGTGGTGCCGAAAGACATCAACTACAACGCCGGCCTGGGCAAAATCAGCTTGTATGCCTACGACGGTACCCGCCGGGTAGACGCCCAGGGCTACCAGTTTAAGCCGGTGGGCGGCGCCGCCCGCGGGGTGCCATTGGACAGCATTCCGCCAGTCATCAACTTGTTCATGGACAGTGAGTCGTTTGCGTTTGGCGGCCTGACCGGGCAAAATACCACGCTGCTCGCTAAGCTCACCGACGAGAGCGGCATCAATACCACAGGCACGGGCATTGGCCACGACATTACGGCCGTGCTCGACAACGACCCCAGCAAGCTGTTGGTACTGAACGAGAGCTACGTGTCGGAGGTGGGCGACTTCCGCTCGGGCCGGGTCAACAATCTTTTCAAAGACCTGCCGACCGGGCCGCACTCGCTCACGTTGAAGGCCTGGGATACGTACAACAACTCGGCCGAGCGGCAAATTGAGTTCGTGGTGGCCAACGACGAAAAGCTGGCCCTGAGCCACGTACTGAACTACCCCAATCCGTTTGCCAACTCCACTACGTTCTTCTTCGAACACAACCAGGGCGGCGCCGAGCCCGGCACCCTGGACGTGCAAGTGCAGATATTTACCGTAGCCGGCCATTTGGTGCGCACCCTCACCGCCACGGTGCCCACGTCCGACGTGCAGCAGCGCAGCATCACCTGGAACGGCCGCGACGAATTCAATGACCAACTCGCCCGCGGTGTGTACGTGTACCGCCTCAGCGTGCGGTCGCCGCAAAAAGGGACGACGGCTTCGAAGTACGAAAAACTCGTCATTCTCAATTAATTCGATTCTATTTGCGCCCGGAGCCGCGCATGGCTCTCTTTCTCCTTCTATGCAACCTCTCTCTTCCCGTTCGCGCTGGGCGCTGCTCGCCGGTTCGTTAGCCGTGTCGACCGCGGCTCACGCCCAACGTCCCCAAGACCCCCGGACCATCACCACGGCCGTGCCCGTGCTCACGCTGGCGCCGGATGCTCGCTCGTCCTCGCTCGGCGATGCCGGGGTTGCTACTTCGCCCGATGCCAACTCGTCGTACTTCAACCCTGGCAAGCTGGGGTTTGTGCCCTACAAGTACGCGGCGTCGCTCAACTACTCGCCGTGGCTGCGCAACATCACCGACGACATGAGCATTTCCTACCTTTCCGGCTACGGCAAGATTGGGCAGCGCTCGGCGCTGGGCGTGTCAATGATGTATTTTGATTTGGGCACCATCGACTACCGCGACGCCGACAACCGGCCGTATGGCACCTTTAGCCCCAAAGAGTACACCCTTGCAGTGTCGTACGGCCAGCAACTGACCGACAACTTTGGGGTGGGCGTGACGGCCCGCTACATCCGCTCCAACTTGGTTGGGGCCATCAACGGCAACGATGCCCGGCCTGGCCAAGCTGCGGCGGTGGACTTGGGCGCTTACTATTCCAAAGACGCCACCATCGGCACGGGCCTCTACAACCTGGCTTTTGGCGGGTCGGTCACAAACATCGGCAACAAGATTACTTACGTCGACCCCAACAATCCCAGCTTCCTGCCCACTACGTTGAAGCTGGGCACGGCCATCACCCGCGAGATTGACCAGTACAATAAAATTACGTTGGTGTTCGACGCTTCGAAGCTGCTGGTGCCCTCGCCATACTACGAGGACGCCCCGGCCAACGAACTTCAGCCTGCAACCACCGCGCGCCTTGCGCGCATTCGTCAGAGAAACCAGGAGCGCAACGACCAAAACATTGTGAGTGGCATCTTCTCCTCGTTCGGCGACGCGCCGGGCGGGTTCAAAGAAGAGCTGCGCGAAATCAACCTTTCGGGTGGTTTGGAGTACAATTACAACGACCTGCTCTACGCCCGCGGCGGATACTTCTACGAAGCCCCCGACAAAGGCGACCGCCAGTACGTGAGCCTGGGCCTAGGCGTGCGTTACCAGGTATTCGGCATCGACGGCACCTACCTGGTGCCCACCGGCGACGGCTCCCAAAACAACCCCCTGGCTCAAACCATCCGGGTGTCGCTGCACTTCAACCTCAACAAGCTGGCCGACGCTTTTGAAGAAAGCGGCGTCGGTGGCACCAGCGGCGAAACGCCCACCAACTAATCCGGTTGTCTGGGCTGCGCACCGCGGCCCAAGAACGTCATGCTGAGCGCAGTCGAAGCATCTCGCCCGTAGTAGTAATCATTTACTATCACGGGCGAGATGCTTCGACTGCGCTCAGCATGACGTTGTTTTTAACTGGCTTTGCTCCGGCACAGCGCCTTACCTCATCACTCTCATCACTGCATTTCCATATGCTCGACCGCACCGTCGCTCCCCCCGTTCAGCCGCTGGCCCGCGTGACCCTGCCAGCGGCCAACGTTACCACCCTTCCCAGCGGCGCCCGCCTGCACGTGCTGGCCAACGATGCCCAACCCGTGGTGCGCCTGCAACTGGTCTTCCGGGCCGGCAAAACCGTGGAGCCCCGCCCCGGCCTGGCATCCCTTACTGCCCGCATGCTGTTGGAGGGCACCACCACCCGCACTGCCCGTCAGATTGCCGATGAAGTGGCCTTTTACGGTGCTTCGTTGGAGTGCGACGCGGGCTTCGACCGCTCCACCCTGACGCTGTATTGCCTCACCCGGCACCTCCCCGTACTGCTGCCCCTGGTGACCGATGTGCCGGCCAATCCTGCCTTCCCCGAAGCGGAGTTGCAGCAGCTGAAAACCCGCACCATTCAAAACGTAAGCGTCGAACGTCAGAAAACCAGTTTCCTGGCTTCGGAGCGGTTCAATGAGTTGCTTTTTGGGGCCGATACCGCGTATGGCCGGCCCTTCGACGCCGATACCTACCAAGCCCTCACCGCTGCCGAGGCGCAAGCGTTTCACCACGCTGCTTATGCGCTGAGCAATGCCGAAATTTTCTTGTGCGGCGACGTCGCCGCTGAGCAGGCTTTGGTGGCTACTGCCTTCGGTACGCCTTTGACAAACGGGCAGCCCACGAAGCAGGCGGTGGCTAGCGAGTCGGCAAATGCCAGCGTGGTATCCGGGCCCGACCGGGTGGCGGTGCCGGGCAGCTTGCAGGCTTCCATCCGCATGGGCCGTTTGTGGCCCGGCCTCACCCACCCCGACACGCACCGGCTCAAGCTGTTGGTGAACGTGTTTGGCGGGTATTTTGGCTCGCGCCTGATGCGCAACATTCGTGAAGACAAGGGCTTGACCTACGGCATTTACGCTAGCGTGGCCCCGCGCGAGCACGGCAGCTCGTTAGTCATCGGCACCGACGTGAAAGGCGAAAGTGCCGACTTTGCGGTGAGCGAAATCCAGATGGAAATGCGCCGCCTGCAGGAAGAACTCATTCCGGCCGAGGAGTTGGAAACGGTAAAGAACTACATCTTGGGCAAGTTTGCCAACGAGATATCCACGGTGTTCGAGCAGTGCGACAAGTACAAAAACCTCGTGTTCTTGGACTTGCCGGCTGACTACTACACCCAATTCGTGCAGCAAACCGAAGCCGTTGATGCAGAGACGCTGCGCCAACTAGCCCAGCATTACCTCGACCCGAATGCGATGCAAATAGTCATTGCTGGCCCAGCCGATTAAGGCACAAAGAATTATAATAACTAAGGAGCTGTTTAGCAAGTCGGCTCCGTCCGGTCCGACGCCCTAGGCGTCGGACCGGTTGCCGCAAACACGATACCCACAGGACCGTGGACCGACGACCGGTCGGACGCCTAGGGCGTCGGACCGGCAAGCGACAATCCTAAACCGCTTTAATAAAACAACCAATGGAAAAGCCCTCGGTAGTCGCGAGGGCTTTTCCATTATTACTGAAGTTACAGGAAACTTACCTGCTACACCAACCGCAAGCGGCAGTTTCTGCAGTCATCAACCACCCACCGGGGCCTGAATGGCTGGCGGCGTGGGGTTGTATTCCGCCGTAGCGGTGCGGTGTTCGGCTTTTTTCTTGCCTTGGTCGTCCTTCATGTCTTTGCGGCTGAAGGGGCGAATGATGAGGCGCAGGGCCTGGTCGGAACTGAAGTAGCTAAAGGCCCAGTCGACGAAGGCGACAACCTTGTTGCGGAAGCCTACTAGCGTCATCAAGTGCACGAATAGCCACGTGGCCCACCCGAAAATACCGTTGAAGTGAACGTTGCCGGGCAGGTCGACCACGGCTTTGTTGCGGCTCACGATGGCCATCGAGCCCTTGTTCTTGTACACAAAGTCCACCGGGGTTTCGCCGCGCAGCAGGCGCTGCAGGTTGTCGGCCAGGTGGTCGGCTTGCTGCTGGGCCACGGGCGCCAGCATGGGCAAGCCGCGGGGCATGTCGTCGGTTATCATGTTGGCCACGTCGCCGATGGCGAAGACGTTCGCAAAGCCCTGCACCTGATTCCAGCGATTCACGTTGATGCGCTTGTTGCGGGCCACCACTTCGGCAGGCAGGCCGGGGACTTCGGCGCCGTTCACGCCGGCGGCCCACACCAGGTTTTCGGTCGGAATGAACTCGGTGTCCGAATAGTAGGCCCGGCAGTCTTCGAACTTCTTAATGGAGGTGTTGAGCAGCACTTTCACGCCCAACTCGTCGAGGTAGCGCTTGGCGTCGGCTTGCGAAGCCTTGGACATGGGCCCCAGCAACTCGCCGCCGGCCTCGACCAGGAAAATCTGCATGGCCCGCAAGTCCAGCTCGGGGTAGTCCTTCGGCAGCACGTGCTTGCGCATCTCGGCCAAGGAGCCGCTGATTTCCACGCCCGTGGGGCCGCCGCCCACCACCACGATGTTCATCAGGGCCTGCTTCTCAGTGGGGTTTTCGGTGAGCAGAGCTTTTTCGAAGTTCTGGAAAATGAAGCTTCGCAGGTTCAAGGCATTGGGGATGCTCTTGATTTGCATGGCGTTGCGCTCAATGCTTTCCAGCCCAAAGAAATTGGTGAGCGAGCCGGTGGCCAGCACCAGGTAGTTGTAGTGAATGTCGCCCACGCTGGTGTGCACCGTGTTGGTGGCCGGGTCTACGCGCTGCACGTCGGCCATGCGGTAGAAGAAGTTCTTCTGGCCGGCAAAAATCTTGCGGATGGGGTAGGCAATGCTGTCGGCTTCGAGGGCGCCGGTGGCTACCTGGTAGAGCAGCGGCTGGAAGTTGTGGTAGTTGTTGCGGTCGACTACTACGACTTGCACCGGCGCGTGGCGCAGCGACTTGGCCAGCCGCAGGCCGCCAAAGCCGCAACCGATGATAACCACGCGGGGCTGTGACGAAACGGGGAGATTGGTATCCATAGGACCACAGATTGAACGGATTTCAGCGGATTGAACGGATTTTTTGTGGTTGCCGACTACTTTCAGCTTGACGCTAGCAGCCGGGGCAAAAAGTCCGCGCATCCAGTAGACCAATAACAATCAAGCCGTTAAAAAGGCTTACGGTAGTGGCCCGGCAACCCCAAAAAATCCGTTCAATCCGCTGAAATCCGTTCAATCTGTGGGCTCAGTCGTCGTTGTTTTTCTTCTTGAACTCCCCGTTTTTCACCTGCTGAATCAGCTGCAGCCAGCTGAAGGGGTTGAGCAGCGGGTTGTTGGTGTATTGGTTGGGGGCCATGCCCTGGCGGCGCTCGTAGTCGTACTGCTGCGTCGACATGGCCTGGCGGAAGTTGGCCACCGCGCCCATGGGCTGGGTCCGGAAAATGCGGTTCATCAGCTCCTCGTTCAGGTTGGCCGCGGCGGCGCTGCCGCGCTCGGTGGGCAGGCGCAGGGCCAGAAACGCCTTTTTGAAGTCGCGCTCGGTGGTGTAGGGAAACACGCGCACTTCGCCCAGCAGGGTGGCGTCTTCCTGCATGGTAATGATGACGGAGTAGCTCTGGCGCTGGTAGTCCGCCGGAATGATGATGGTTTGGTTGGTGTAGCCCAGCGAGCGAATCACCACGCTGTCGCCGGCCAGCACGGCCAGCGAAAAGTAGCCGTAGGCGTTCGAGGTGGTGCCGCGGCCGGCCTTGGGCACGTACACCGACGCGCCGGGCACGCCCAGCAGGCTGTCGCCGCTGGCCACGATGCCGGTGAACTGAATCACCTTGCGCTTGCCCTGGGCACGCGCCTCCGGAGCGGCCAGGAACAGCAAGCCCAGCAGGGCCACGGTAAAAAACAAGGAGAAGCGATGAAGGCGCAAGAAATCAGGCATGTTCGAGGAGCAGGTTGACAAATATACGGCGCCGGGTTCGGGGCCGATGGTACCTTTGAACGGAAAGAACGAAGGACGTTCGTCCCTTCCTAGACAGCAGATGCGCTTGAAACATTTCACGGTTGCTTTTGGGCAGCAACTTTTTAAATCTTTGGGCGACGAGAGCCGGGTGCGCATCCTGCATTTGCTGTGGCGCAACCGCGAAATGGTGGTGGCCGATTTGGAGCAAGTGCTCGACTTCACCCAAACCAAAACCAGCCGCCAGCTGGCCTACCTGAAGAATGCCGGCTTGGTGAGCATGCGCCGGCTGGATAACTGGATGTATTACTTTCTGAAAGAAGAGGCGGTGGAACTGCTGCAGGAGTTGCTTGCCTACATGGAAAAGGACCCGCAACTCGTGCGTGACCAACAAGTGTACCAGACCCTGTGGTCGAACCGCGAGCTGGCCGCGTATAAGCTGCAAAACCGGCACTGGACCGGCGAAGAGGGTAGGAGGGTAGGAGGGTAGGAGGAAGAGGCGTCGTAATTAGCCTCATCTGCCGCAGACCCCGATGGTCAGCCCTGCCTGCCCTTTGCCCTCTTACTCTCATAAACTTATAAACTATGGACCGGCGCCTGTTTGTGTGCGTGAAGCAAAAGTCTGGGGTGGGGGAGGACGTGGCCAAAGCCTTGAAAAAGGAATTGCGCGCCCAGGGCTTGAAGAGCCAGGACATCGACGGCAGCAAGTGGCGCAACCACGTGCAAACCTGCAATTGCCTGGACCTGTGTAAGAAGTGTAAGAAGGGGCCCGGCGCAGCCCTCATCGTGTATCCGGAAGGGATAGAATATGGCAACGTGCGCCCCGGCGACGTGGCCGAACTGGTGACCGAACACTTCGGCCGGGGCCGCGTGCTCAAGCGCTTGCACTTGGATTAAGGGTGCAATAAATTCTCGGAAGCGTGTAATTCGAGAACGGCGGCGGGCCGTTTCTAACCGTAATGGTAGCTAATCCGTTGTTAGGCTATCGTAAAGAATCTTATCCCCTACACATGCGCCTCTTTTTTGCAGCTCTGGTCCTTTCCGGGCTGACTTTCGCCGCCGCCGCTCAGCCGGCCGCGCCTTCCGATTCCACCTATGCGGCGTCGGCCAAGGCGCCCGGCGCGGGGCTGGCCCCGTTGGCCAGCCAGGTGCGGGGACCGAAATCGTTCGGTCAGTTGGGAAAAGATGGGCGCCTGACGTTGCTACCCATTCCGGTTATTTTTTACCAAGCCGAAACCGGCCTGGGCTACGGCGCCGGCGGGCTGCTCAGCGGCCGGTTTTCCGAAGACACCCTCACGCGGCCGTCCAACGCCCGGGTGCAGTATTGGCAAACCCAAAAGGGCCAGTCGCTGACGCAGCTGGTGCACACGGTGTACACGCCCGGCGAGAAGTTCTACCTCAACGGCGAAATCAGCGCGTACGATATCCTGCTGTACTACTACGGCGTGGGGCCCAACACTTCCCGCGACGACGAGTCGGAAACGGAGTACAAGCTGTTCATTATCAACCAACGCCTGCAGAAACAGATTGCGCCCAAGCTGTTCTTCGGCGCGCAATACCGCCTCACCAACGTGCGCAACATCTCGGTGCCGGACGGCACAGTAGACGCCGTGGGCACCAACGTGAACGTGTTTTTGCGCGACCCGGAAGTGAGCCCCCGCGAGCGGCAGGACACCCGCGTGTCGGGCCTGGGCCCGGTCATCACCTACGACACGCGCGACGTGCCCCTAGCAGCTTTCAAAGGTGATTTGCTCGACTTTGGCGTCACGTTCAACGGAACCGGGCTGGGCTCCGACTACCGCTTTGTGCGCTACCAGCTCGACGCCCGCCACTTCCAGCCCATCGGTTCCAACCGCACCATTCTGGCCGCCCAGTTTCTGGGGCAGTTACACACCGGCGAAGTGCCGTTTCGGGAGCTGGCCGGCATTGGCGCCAACCTGGGCGGCACGCTTTATAACAACGCCAACTTGCTGCGCGGCATCTACGAGCAGCGCTTCCGCGACCGCCAGATGATAATGTTCCAGGCCGAGCTGCGGCAGAAGCTGTTCTGGCGCATCGACGGGGCCGTGTTCGGCGGCGTGGGCAACGTGGCCAACTCCATCGACAACTTCGGCCTGAGCAACACCAAGTACGCCGGTGGGGCCGGCATCCGCTTCAATTTTCTGCGGCGCGACCGCGTAAACCTGCGCCTCGACTACGCCGCCGGTACTGGCAGCGCCCCGGGCTTCCTCTTCGCCATTGGCGAGGCCTTCTAGAAAATCAGGTCCACGCATTGCGCTGCACAAAAAAGCCTTCCTGCATGCAGGAAGGCTTTTTTGTGCAGAAAAACAGCGGGTGAAGCGTCGGTTGCTGGCGGCCTCAGCGGGCCGCGTAGGCCCGCGGCGTGCGCTGGGCAGTGCCCAATTGCTGGGCCACCAAGTTGAGGCTGCGGCTGGCGCTGGGGTCTTGCAGCACCTGCTGCAGTGCCGCGTTGAGCTTGGCCGACGTGCGGCGGCGCACCCGGCGCCGGCTCAGGTCGAGGCAGACGCCATCGAGCCGCTCCTGGTACAACAGGTGGTCCTGGTCGTTGTAGAAGCGCACGATGGTGTAGTCGCGGGTGGTGAGGTTGGTCTCGGTGTTCCAGTAGCCCGTTGCTGAAGAAGCATTTGGAGCAGTCTGCGCTAGCGCGGTACCGCAGTTGAGGAGCAGAAACAGGGACATGCAGAAAAAGAGGCGCGTTTTCATGAGATGTGAGAGTTAAAGGGGTGATTGAAAGGTGTGTAAAGACGCGAGAGGGGGCGCAGCCGCTGCTTTGGTTAAGGCCGTTCGCCGGCGATGGTGAGCGCACCGAGGAAGTGGTTGGCGGCGTTGACGAAAGCAAAGGAGGGCTTTTCCGGCGGCGTCCGCTTGCTTATTCGCCCAGTGGCTGCCGGGCGCGCCAATACGGTGCGGCACCGAAGACAAATCGTGCTTTTTGTCGTTGGTCGACGGTGGCTGGTCGTTTGTCTATAAAGCTGATTAGTTGCATGATGCCTGTGGGCAAAGCGGTACATTTAGTTCGCGCTACTACACCCATCGGCTATGGCACAGACGAGAAAACGGGGGCTGGCCAAAGCCCTGCACGCGATAGACGAGCATTTCTGGTTGCGCCACGGGCTGTTTTGGCTAACCAGCGGCGGCTTCATGGTGTGGACGTTCCTGCACAGCATCCACCTCACGCCGGCTGGCGCGTGGCGGCGCGCAACACCGTGGTGCTGCAGCTCTCGTTTATGCCGCCCACCTACCTGCTGCTCTACGGCGTGCCGCCCGCCCTCTGGCAAGGCGAGGGAGAGGGGCGCCTGCTGGACCGGCTGGTAGCCGGTCCGGGCTGGCTTATGCGTTGCACTACGCGTTTCGGTATTGGGTAGTCGTGCCAATGAACGAGGACCTCAGGAGCGGTTTTACGGACATTCACCGGGTGTTTTCTTCGGGTTCTCTGATGCCTCCGCTCGTGACCATGGGCGCGGCCGCCAGCCTGCGGGTGTACCGGCAGTGGCAGCAGTAGGACCTTGCCAACGCCCGCCTCGTCCGCGAGAATTATCGGGCCCAGCTGCAACTGCTCAAAACCCAGATTAATCCCCATTTCTTGTTCAGCACCCTCAACAACCTGTATGCGCTAACGTTGCGGCAGGCCGACGAGGCCCCCGAAGTGGTGGCCCGCTTGCTGGGCCTGCTGCGTTTTGTGGTGGAGCAGGGCCACGCCCCGTGGGTGGGCCTGCGCACCGAGCTGCACCTGCTGCGCAACTACTTGGCTTTGCAGCAGCTGCGCTATGGCTCTCGGCTGCGGCTGGAGCTAGCGGTGGGCGAGTTGCCGGCGTCGGGCCGCATTGCGCCGCTGCCGCTGCCGCTGCTGCCATTGCTGGAAAATGCGTTCAAGCACGGTTCGGCCGAGCAGGTGGGGCTGGCCCGCATTCGCCTTGAGCTCGGCGTGGAGAGAGGTTGGTTCACGTGCCGCATCACCAACACCAAAAACGCGGGCCTTGCTCTGGCTTCTTCCGCCGGCATTGGCTTGCGCAACGCGCGGCATCGGCTGCGGTGCTGTCGGAGCTATTATACGCGGCCTTCAAGTACGTGTGGTTGCCGCGCTTATTTGGCGAGCAGCCAGCGTGGCCCTTTCAGTGGAAAATATTGACAGGAAGCTTGAGCTTTGGGTTTTTGCCGTGCTGGCCACGGGTGGACTGCCTTGTGCCGTCAAGGGGGTGAACTACTGGCAGCGGCAGCTGCGCGTGCAGCTTGAGGAGCAGCGGCTGCGCACCGAGCTGGAGTTGCTCAAGTCGCAGCCGCAGCCGCCGTTTCTGTTCAGCACGCTGCGCACGCTGCACGCCCTCACCACCCAGAAGTCGCCGGAGTCGCCCGCGGCGGTGCTGCACCTGTCGGCCTTGTTGCGCTACATGCTCTACGAAAGCCCGCAGGCCGCCGTGCCCCTGGCCGACGAAGTGGACATGATGCGCAACTACGTGGCCCTGGAGCGCCTGCGCCTGGGCGCGGGCATCGACGTGTCGCTCAACTTCAGCGAGCCGCTCGAGCTGCACGCCGTGGCCCCGTTGCTGCTGCCCTTCGTGGAAAATGCGTTTCGGCACGCCACTCAGCCCGCGCTGGAATGCTCGTGGGTGAGCATCGATTTGGTGGCCAAGCCGCATTGCCTTGCCTTCAAAGTCAGCAGCAGCTACCCCAACGTGGGCCCCGAGGTGGCCGCCGCCGACCTGGGCAGCATCCGCGAGCGGCTGGTGCGCCTCTACCCCAACCAGCACGAAATGCGGGTGATGACCGAGCCCGACACCCTGGTGGTGCTGCACCTGCGCTTAACACCCGCCAAGCCAGCCCTCGTCCCCGTGAGCCCAGCTCAGCTCCTGTCCGCCGATTCCTGAACGGCCATGAAACTACAATACTTATTGGTTGACGACGAGCCCCCCGCCCTGGAGGTGCTCGCCGCCCACATCCGGGAAGTGGCCCACCTGGAGCTGGTGGCCTGCTGCGGCAACGCCGTGCAGGCTTTTCACGTGCTGCAAGAACGGCCCATCGACCTGCTGTTTCTCGACATCAAGATGCCCAAGGTGCTGGGCACCGACCTCCTGCGCAGCCTGCGCCACCCGCCGCAGGTCATCTTCACCACCGCCTACCGCGAGTACGCCTACGAGGGCTTCGAGCTCGACGCCGCCGACTACCTGCTCAAGCCCATCTCGCTCGAACGCTTCCTCAAAGCCGTGGCCAAAGCCAGCCCCGTTGCCCCGGCCGCGCCCGCCGCTGCGGCCGCCACCCCGGCCCCGGCCTACGCCGCCAACCCCGAAGCGTTTCTGTACCTGCGCATCGACCGCAAGATGGTGAAGGTGGTGCTGCGCGACATCCTGTACGTGGAAGGGCTGAAGGACTACGTGAAGATTCACCGCCTGGCGGGCCCGCCGCTGGTGGTGAAGCAAACCATCAACGGCATGGGGGAAAAGCGGTCGGTCAGCAATTTCCTGCGCATTCACCGCTCCTTCATCGTGGCCCTGGACAAGATTCGGACCTACAGCGCCCGCCACATCGAAATTGCCCAGCAAGAGCTGCCCATCGGCCCGCTGTTCCGCCC
>NZ_DASVSI010000095.1:0-11144 GCF_036388155.1 Hymenobacter sp.
CTTGCTCGAGTTCTTTATCCACGGCAGCAGCCACGACACCGGCCGCCGCTTCGTGATGCCGGCCAGGGCCGGGCCCACCACCTGCTCGTTCACCGCGTGGCACTGCGCGCAGTTGTTCTTGAACAAGGCGTCCCCCGCCGCGATGGCGGCTGCATCTCCCCCACCGCCGCCGTTGCCAGCGCTACCAGCTGCGGCTGGAGCGGTGGCAGTAGCCGCAGTGGCTGTGGCCGTGGCGCCGGGCACCACGCCTTCTTTTTTCACGTCGGCGGCGGAATTGGTTTCCTGAGCCCAAGCCTGTTGAGCGCCGGCGAACGTGAGCAATAGCGCCAGCAACAGTTGGGGTAATGAACGAAGTCGAATGCTATTCATAAGAAAATAGACGGTAAAACGAAACGCTAGGGCATTTCAAGGCCACAAATGTAGGTCAGGAATCGTAGGCGGCAAAAACCAAAATGCAATTTCTAGGCGCCTTGGGCCGTTCGCATTGGCCCATTTATATGCTCAATTCTCATGTTTGCCCACTATTGCTGCTCCGGATACCCCGTTGTCCAGGTTGTTCTTAACGGGAGATTGATAAACAGTTCTGCGGGGGCTTAATGCCCTCAATAGCAACCCCAGAAAGGACGGGTTTGTTGCAGTTGGAGAACATAAATCTGACTTAGCTGCTCCGGCCGTTCTGTAGCGGCGGCGGCTACCTAGTCCTATGACGTTAAGGGGAGGTCAGGGGAATTTATTCGACAACCACGGCTGTTTTTTGACACCTTATACTATTTAGGGGAATGCTACACTTGGCAATCTGCCCGAATGTCAGTACCTTTGCGCCCCAATCAAATTTTTTCACCCCCAAATTTTCACCCCGTCGTAATGGAAGTAAGAAATTACGAGACGGTCTTCATCGTAACTCCCGTGTTGAACGAGAGCCAGGTGCAAGAGACGGTCGAGAAGTTCACTCAGGTGCTTAAGGAAAATAGCGCCGCCCTTTTATCCACTGAAGCCTGGGGCCTGCGCAAGCTGGCGTACCCAATTCAGAAGAAGAACACAGGCTACTATTACTGCCTGTCGTACACCGGAGAAGGAAACATCGTTGACGTACTCGAGCTGGCGTTCCGCCGCGACGAGCGCGTCATCCGGTTCTTGACCACCGTGCTCGATAAGCACGCCGTGGAGTACAACAACCGCCGCCGCAACGGCGAGATGAATCTGCAAAAGGCTGCGAAAGAAACCGAAGCCGTAGCCCAATAATCCGTATAGTAGATATGGCAACTCCCGCATTCAACCGGAACAACGACCGGTCGGCTATGAACAAGCCGCAGGACACCCGCAAGAAATATTGCCGCTTCAAGAAGAACGGCATTAAGTACGTGGACTACAAAGACCCGAACTTCCTGCTGAAGTTTGTGAATGAGCAGGGCCGCGTGCTGCCCCGTCGCCTCACCGGCACCAGCTTGAAGTTTCAGCGCAAAGTGACTCAGGCCATCGCAAAGGCCCGCCACTTGGCCTTGATGCCCTACGTAGCCGACGCTCTGAAATAAATTATAAATTTTGAATTATAAATTTTGAATTAGGACGGGCACAGCTTGCTCTTTTATAATTCAAAATCTATGATTTATAATTTCTCTTCAAATGGAAATCATCCTCAAAGACGACGTTAAGGGCCTCGGGTACAAGAACGACATCGTGACCGTGAAATCGGGCTACGGTCGCAACTTCTTGTTGCCGCAGGGCTTGGCTATGCTAGCCGACAAGACGAACAAGAAAATCACGGCCGAGAACGTGCGTCAAGCCGCTCACAAAGCCGATAAAATCAAAGGCGACGCCCAAGCCATTGCCGACCAAATTGGCGACATGGTACTGGACCTGCCGGCAAAAGTGGGTGAAAGCGGCAAGATTTTCGGCCGCGTGACCACCTTGCAATTGGCTGATGCTCTGAAGGCTAAAGGAGTTGACGTAGACCGCAAGCGTCTCTCGTTCGACCAGGAGCCTTCGGTTGCCGGTGACTACACCGCTACCGCCAACCTGCACAAAGAAGTAAAGCACACGGTGAAATTCCGCGTGGTAGCTGAGTAGTTTTTGCTTGGCAACTGTTTAAAAAAAGCCCTGCCCCTTGGCAGGGCTTTTTTTATTACGGCATTCGACCCAGACCCCGGTTACGGGCTATTTTTGCTTTAATGTTTAGAACCGAATTACCCATTGCCCCCGCTACGGGCCAGCTGCCGCGCACGGCGCGGGTGCTCACCGCGGGCTCCTGTTTTGCCGATAGCATCGGCTCGCGGCTGGTGGCCCACAAGGTGGAAACCCTAGTGAATCCGTTTGGCACGGTGTTTCAACCCTTGGCGCTGGGGCGGCTGTTGCGTGCCGCGGCTGGCGAAGATGTGGACTGGCAGCAGCACGTGGTGGAAGCCCGGGGCCGCTGGCAGAGCTATGACCTGCACGGCAGCATTGGGGCCGACTCGCCGGTGGAGTTGCTGCAACACATTCAGGAGCTGGTGCGGCGCACGGGGGACTTTCTGCGCCAAGCCGACGTACTGCTGCTAACGCTGGGCACGGCTTGGGCCTATCGCCTTCGCGAAACAGGAGAGCTGGTGAACAACTGCCACAAGCAGCCCGCCGACTTGTTTGTGCGAGAGTTGTTGACGCCGGATGAAATCATCAACAACTTGGCCGAGACGCACGCTTACCTGCGCCGCATCAACCCAAATCTGCGCTTTGTGCTGACGGTGAGCCCGGTGCGTCACCTAAAAGACACGTTGCCGCTGAATTCGGTGAGCAAGTCGGTGCTGCGCGTTGCCACGCACATACTGAGCGACTTGCTGCCCGGCGTGGCTTATTTTCCGGCTTATGAGCTGCTGGTAGATGACTTGCGTGACTACCGCTTCTACGCGGCGGACATGCTGCACCCATCGGAAGTAGCCGAAGATTACATCTGGGACAAATTTGCGCGCACCTACTTCGACGCTGAATTTGGTCGCTTCCGTAAGGAATGGGCTTCTGTGCAGAACTCGCTGACGCACCGGCCCCTGCACTCCGGTGCTCCCGAACATCGTCAATTTTTGGAAAATACCTTGGCCAAGCTCGAGCAATTCAGCCTGCGCAAAGTGAGCGTCGATGCGGAGTTGCAACAAGTCAGGACGCAACTGGCAGCGCTGCCCGTGCCCCGGGCTTCCGAGCCGGTTGAGGTGGTGGAGGACGATGAAGAGCGAATTGATATTGGCGAAGGCTCGGCACCAGAGGCAACGCCAGTTGCTGAAGCACGGCCACCGCGGCTGTCGCCAGAGGAATTCCGCGCCCAGCGTGCGGAACGTGACACCCGGCGCCACGAGCGCGGGCGCCGCGATGGTCGCGGCAAAGGCCAACCCCTCCAGCCTAGTGAAAATGAGCAATTCCAAACCGCTTCGGCTTCTTCGGTTGAGCCAGTAGAGGACCTGATTGCCTTGCCGACGGTACAACCCGTTCAGCTTGAGGCAGCGGAGGAACTTTTGAACATCTCCTCTCCTGCTCAGGAAACGCAACCCGTAGCTGGCGCCGAGGAGCCGGTCAAGAAGAAGAAGCGCCGTTCGAGGGGCGGCGCCAAACGAACTGCTCGCAAGCATGCACTGCGTCTGGCAACTGGGGAAGCCGCACCTGAAGCATCAGTTACTGACAACTTCGAAGCCGAGGCCGCGACGCAGGTTACTGCTGCAGAGACGCCCGCACAGGAGGCGGAGGGCGATTTGGCTTCGCCTCCCGACATCCAAAACCCTGACAAACAACGGAGTCGGCGCGATAAAGCTGGCCGTGTGCCGAGGGTGCCGCTATTTGCGCCTAACGCCCCTACGCCGGAAACACCAGACGCCACCGCTGCTGTAGATGCGGAAGCTCCTGCCATAGAGACGTCGGCGCCGGCGGTAGAAACGGCAGCAGTTATTGCTGAGGCGGTGAACCCTGAGCCGGTAACGGAGCCTAAACAACCCAGAAACAATCGAAACAGGGGCCGTAAATCAGCCTCCAATGTCCCTGCTGACCGCACTGCAGAACTTGCGTCTGGCTCACCGATTGAGGCGCGACAGTCGGTGCCTGCAACGCCGGATGCAGAACAGCCAGTTACGGCGCCTGAGCCAGCAACCGCTCCTGCAGCTGAAGCTTCTCCTGTGGCCAGTGATAATGCCCCGGCGCCCGTGGTGGCCCCGGCTCCTGCTCGTCGGACTAATCGGGCGAAGCGTGCCACGACTGGCGCGCGTGCCGAGAAACCGGCCGTGGATGTGCCCGTAATCCCCGTGCCCGATAAGAATCAGGTGCGTACGCAGGTTGCTGCAGGTCGCATGACGGGCTCGTCGGCTACGTTGATTGAACCCACAGCTGAGGCAACGGGCTCGAAGAAGAAACTTACGCCTAAAAAAGCTTCAACGCCCAAAGCGAAGGCGCCACAGGCACCAAAAGAAGCTAGCGAGCCGGCCGCACCTGCCGTAGATACGCCAGCTGAGAAACCCACAAAGGCCGCGCCCAAGCGCAAAACCGCAGCAAAGTCAAAACCCGAGGCACCCAAGCCGACCAAGCCGGCTGCCAAAGCGCCTCGAAAGCCAGCCAAACCAGCTGAATAATTTTTCAAACCCGGCTTTTTTCGCCGGGTTTGTTGTTTACGTCCTTCACGCCTCATTCTCATTCAAGATGGCCTACGCTTCCCCAGCCGCAAACCGCCTCGCTCAGGAAACCAGCCCCTACTTGCAGCAGCACGCCCACAATCCGGTGGACTGGTTTCCGTGGGGGCCGGAAGCCTTGGCCCTGGCAAAAGCGGAGCAGAAGCCCATTTTGGTCAGCATCGGGTACGCGGCTTGCCATTGGTGCCACGTGATGGAGCGGGAATCATTTGAAGACTCAGCCGTGGCAGCGGCCATGAATGCGCACTTTGTGTGCATCAAAGTGGACCGCGAAGAGCGGCCTGACGTGGACCAGATTTACATGGCGGCCTTGCACGCCATGGGCCTGCAGGGCGGCTGGCCGCTAAACGTGTTTCTTACCTCTGAGGCAAAGCCGTTTTATGGCGGCACTTATTTCTCCAAAGGCAACTGGGTGCAACTGCTAAAAAACATTGGCGAAGCCTATGCCGGCGAGCACCGCGCCGAGCTGGACCAATCGGCCGAGCGGTTTATGGAGGTTATTGCGGCCAGCGAGCTGGGCAAACACCGCGGGAGCCAGGAAGCACAGCCGTCGCCAGCAGGTGCGCTGGCAGGGCTGCAAAGCGGCAACCCAGCGGGCGTTTCAGAGGAAGAATTTCAGGTGCTGGTCCGCAACCTTACGGAGCAATTTGACCGCGAGCTTGGGGGCATGAACCGGGAGCCCAAGTTTCCCATGCCCAGCGTCTGGCGGTTTTTGCTGCGGGCCTACGCCATTAGCGGCAGCCAAGCGCTGCTGGACCAAGCCGTGCTCACCTTACGTGAGATGGCCTGGGGTGGCATTTACGACCAAGCGCACGGCGGTTTTGCCCGGTATTCGGTTGACGGCCAGTGGCTGGTGCCGCATTTTGAAAAGATGCTTTACGACAATGGGCAAATGGTGAGCCTGTACAGTGAGGCATTCCAACTAACCCAGGACGAGCTGTTTCGGGAGGTGGTGTACGACACCGTGGAGTTCATCCGGCTGGAATTGACCAATGCCGACGGCGGCTTCTATTCGTCGTTGGACGCGGACAGCGAGGGCGAGGAAGGCAAATTCTATGTCTTCACAAAAGAGGAACTGCAGAAAATCTTGGGCGATGAGGAAGCGTTGTTTTCGGCTTACTACAACTGCACGGCGGCCGGCAACTGGGAACACGGGCGCAACATCTTGCACCGTCGCAAAACCGATGCGGCTTTCGCTGCCGAGCACCAGCTCACGCCCGGCGTGTTGGCGGACTTAGTGACTGGCTGGAAACAAAAAATCATGGCCGTGCGGGCTACCCGCCCCCGGCCTGGCCTCGACGACAAAATCCTGACCGGCTGGAATGCGCTCCTGCTCCAAGGCCTCACCGATGCGTACCGGGCGTTTGGCGAACCCGAGTTTTTGGTGGTAGCGGAGCGAAATGCGCGCTTCATTCAAGCGAACCTGCGCGACGGCAACCGCCTGTTTCGAACCGGTAAAAGCGAGCGCGCCAGCATCAGCGGCTTTCTCGAAGACTATGCGTTGGTAATTCAGGCCTACATCAGCCTGTACGAAGTCAGCTTTGTGGAAACGTGGCTGCGCGAGGCAGAGTCCCTGACGGAATACGTACTCCAGCATTTTTTCGACCCCGCCGAATCCTTGTTTTTCTACACCGATAGCACCGCCGAACCCCTGATTGCCCGCCAAAAAGAGCTATTCGACAACGTCATCCCCGCTTCCAACTCGGTGATGGCGCACAACCTGCGCCGCCTGGGTCGCCATTTGGAACGCTCCGACTACGTGGCGCTTGCTGCCCAAATGCTGGCTCAGGTGAAGCCATTGGTGGTGAAGGAGCCCCAACACCTGGCCAACTGGGCCGCGCTGTACGCCGCCTTGCTACGGCCGGGGGCCGAAGTGGCCATCATCGGGCCCGAGGCCGATACCTTCCGCGAAGAACTTAGCCGGCAATTTTTGTTTGATACGGTGCTGGCCGGAACTGAAACGGCTTCGAAACTGCCGTTGCTTGCTTTGTTGAAGCCTGATGCAACAGGTGGAACGGCCGTGCACGTGTGCCGCGAGCAGGCTTGTTTGGCCCCAGTGTTCAGCCCAGCCGAAGCCCTGGCCGGGCTTTAATGCGGCTACGCGGGCTGGCCCTGGCGGCCTGTTATCTTTACCATCCGCCCCTACCCTTTTCCTTGTTTTGAGTCTCGCTCTCGATTTTATTTCCCCCGTGGCTGCTCCCTCGGCCGACCGGGTGACGCTGTTTGCCGACGTCATTCTGCCCCTGCCCTTGCCCCGGCTCTACACCTACCGGGTGCCGTATGAGCTGAACGACAACGTGGTGATTGGCGGCCGGGTCATTGTGCAGTTTGGAGCCAAAAAGACGCTCAGCTGCATTGTGGCGGCCGTGCACGAGAACGCGCCGAAGGAATACCAGGCCAAGTACATTCTTGAGTTCATCGACGACGCGCCCGTGGTCACGCAGCCGCAGCTCAAGCTATTCCGCTGGATGGCCGACTACTACATGTGCACCATTGGCGAGGTGATAAATGCGGCCTTGCCCTCGGCGCTCAAGCTTAGCTCGGAGTCGCGCATTCAATTGCACCCGGGGTTTTCACGGGAGGAAAACGAGTACCCGCTCTCTGCACAGGAAGAGGTGATTGTGAATGCGCTGGGGAGCGTGGAAGACAGCAAAGCCCTCACGTTTACTGAAGTTGGCGACCTGCTCGGCATCACGTCCTTTCACAAGGTGATAAAGTCCTTGATGCACAAGGACGTCATTTTCCTTTTCGAGCACACCGCCGACAAGTACGCGCCCAAGGTGGTGAAAAAGGTGCGGCTTTCGCACCTGTTCGTGGCCGAAGCCTCCATCGAGCAGCTGTTCAACAACCTCAGCAGCAAGCCCAAGCAGCTCGACGTGCTGATGAAATACCTGCAGCGCGTGCCCGTGTACCAGAACGAGCACGCCAACCAGAAAGGTCTCGAAAAAGCCGCCCTCACCAGCAGCCCGCACCTCTCGGCTTCGGCGGTGAATACGCTTATCAAAAACGGCGTGCTGGAGCAGTTCGACGTGATTGTGAGTCGTTTCCCGCTGGACGATGAACCCAGCGCTCAACTGCATTTCAGCCTGACCGAGGCCCAAACCGCGGCGCGCGACGAAATAATGGCGCACTTCGGCGAGCGAGAAATTGCGCTGCTGCACGGCGTGACGGGCGCCGGCAAAACGGAAATCTACATCGACCTGATTCGCAAGGCGCTGGAAAGCGGCGGGCAGGTGCTGTACTTGTTGCCCGAAATTGCCCTCACGGCCCAGATTGTGAGCCGCCTGCTGCGCGTGTTTGGCTCCCGGCTGGGCGTGTACCACTCCAAATTTTCCGACAACGAGCGGGTGGAAGTGTGGAACGGCGTGCTCTCGGGCCGGTTCCAGGTGGTGATTGGGGTGCGCTCGGCGGTGTTTCTGCCGTTTGATAACCTCTCGCTCATCATCGTGGACGAAGAGCACGAGTCGAGCTACAAGCAGTACGAGCCTGCCCCGCGCTACAACGCCCGCGAAGTGGCCCTGATGATGGCCAACTTCCAAGGAGCCAAGACCTTGCTGGGTTCGGCCACGCCGGCCGTGGAAACCTACTACCAGGCCAAGCAGGGGCGCTACGGGCTGGTATCGCTCACCAAGCGCTTCGGCGAAGCTGGCATGCCGGACATTGAGCTGGTGGATACCCGCAAGGCCCGCGAGCACAAGACCATGCACAACCACTTCACGGCCGATTTGCTGGGCGAAATCGAACGTAAGCTGGGCGCGCAGGAGCAGGTCATTCTGTTCCAGAACCGGCGCGGCTACGCGCCCGTGGTAGCTTGCCAGGACTGCGGCTGGATACCCAAGTGCACCAACTGCGCCGTGAGCCTGAGCTACCACAAGCACAGCCACGAGCTGCGCTGCCACTACTGCGGCTACCACGACCCCATGGTGACCAAGTGCCCCGCCTGCGGCTCCCGGGCCGTGAAAACCCAGGGCTTCGGCACCGAGAAGATTGAGGACGACCTCAAAATCATGCTGCCCCAGGCCAACATCCAGCGCATGGACCTGGACACGACCCGCGCCAAAAACAGCTACCAGCAAATCATTGCCGACTTCGAAAAGCAGAACACCAACGTGCTGGTGGGCACCCAGATGGTGACCAAAGGCCTCGACTTTGCCAACGTGAGCCTGGTGGGCATCATCAACGCCGACAGCATCATCCACTACCCCGATTTCCGGGCCCACGAGCGGGCTTACCAAATGTTTGTGCAGGTGAGCGGCCGGGCCGGGCGCAAGGGCAAAAAGGGCAAGGTCATCATCCAGACGGCCGACCCCACGCAGGTGATTTTCGACAAGGTCATCCGCAACGACTACATCGAATTTTACAACTACGAAATCGTGCAGCGGCGCGAGCACGGCTACCCGCCCTTCATGCGCGTCATCAAGATGACCGTGAAGCACGTGGAGCAGGGAGTGGGCGAGCAAGCCGCTATTTTGCTCACCCAGGAATTAGTGGACCGGCTGGGCCGCACGGCCGTGTTGGGGCCCGAGGCGCCTTACATTTTCCGTATCCGCAATTTCTATCTCCAGGAAATCACCATCAAGCTCGACCGCGCCCACACAGTGCTGAAGTGGGCCAAAGAGCAGATTTATGCGGCCATGGACGTGGTGAAAGACAACAAGGAGTTCAAACAGGCGCGCCTAGTGGCCGACGTAGACCCGATGTAGTTGCCGCCGATTGATAACAAAAAGGCCCGTTCAGTACCTGAACGGGCCTTTTTAACTTGTGGCAACTTGTAGGGCTTACAGGTTATCGAGGAGCCACAGCACGATGAAGATGACGCCCAACAGCGCGACGATGGTACCAATCAATCGGCTAAAAATACCGACCAGCAAGCCCACCAACAGCAGGATGATGCCGATGCGCAGGTTACCGCTGATTTTTTGTGCTTTGGCCGTAGCCAAAGCCTTCTTAAATTGGGTAATGCCAGCTAGTGTGCTAACCGTGCGGACAGCCCGCGAAGCTGCAAACTTTTTCAAACCAGTGACTTTGCGCGCGTTTTCGGGCAGCGTGGTAACGGTTGCGGCGGTGGTTGCGGCAGTAGCAATTGCGCTGGCCTCAGTGGCCGGAGCTTCGGGAGCCGTGGCGGCGGCTGGCTCTTGCTTAACTTGCTTAGCGGCCACGATTGGCTTGGCTACAGCGGCGGGTGCCGCGGCCACGGCGGCCGGAGCGGTGGGCTCAACCGTGGTTGGGGCAGCGACTGGCGTTGCTTTTTGGGTGGCAGCGGGCACGGGTGTGGCCACGCGCGTCACGCCGTGGTAGGAGCCGCCCTTCGGTAGCATAGCGTATTCGGCACGATTGCAGCTACCCAATGTCAGTGCGCAAGCAGCTACGGCCGCCAACTTGGCAAATGGGAGAAAAAAGTTTTTCATGATGAATGGGGTAAGGGTAATAGAATGGACTTAAGGCCCGTTTTACGGTCAAAACTACAAACCGGTGATTATCGCGACGCATTTTCTTGATTGGAGCGTTACCCAAGTGACGGCACCTTGGCCATTAGGCTCCGGCGCGCAAGCGCTGAACGCGCCTGTATTGATTGTTGTTGACTACTCTAAATATGCTTACTTGCAAATCGTATGAGTTACTGTTTTTCAACATGGCAGCGGGCGGCTAGTGTAGTGGGTGTAGGCAGCGGCATCGGAATTCTGATGATGAGCTGCACCCAGTTGCCAGCCGAAACGCACCCCAGCGCCAGCGCCCTGCGGAGCCTGCAAACGGTGGTGCGGTCCGATACTAGCGGCTACGAAACAGCACCGCCGCGCGACCCCAACGGCATTGGCACCTACTACATGGGCCGCCAAATTGCCCACGTCATGGGCCACGAGGGCGCGGGCTGGCTCGAACGCAGCGGCCGCCGTCAGGAGGAAGGCACCGATATCTTGATAAATGAGTTGAAGCTAAAGCCTACCGATGTGGTGGCCGACATCGGCGCGGGCACGGGCTTCTTTACCTTCCAGCTCGCCAAAAAAGTACCCAAAGGGCAAGTGCTGGCGGTCGACATTCAGCCCGAGATGATAACGGCGCTGCAAGCCAACAAACGCCGCTTCAACGCGCCCAACGTGCGGCCCGTGTTGAGCACCGCCACCAGCCCGGCCCTGCCGGCCGACAGCGTGGACCTGGTGCTCATCGTGGACGCGTACCACGAGTTTGACCACCCGCGCGAGATGGGCCGGGCCATTCGCCGGGCATTGCGCCCCGGCACGGGCCGGCTGGCATTGGTCGAATACCGCGCCGAAGACCCCAACGTGCCCATCAAGCGCATTCACAAGATGAGCGTGGAGCAGGCCCGCAAGGAAATGGCCGCCATTGGGCTGGAGTTTGTCGAGACCATTGAGCGACTGCCGCAACAGCACTTGCTGGTGTTTCGCCGGCCCAAGTAAGCGGCTGTGAAAAGGTAAAACGCGCGAGGTGAAAGCGAAAAGGCCCGTCTGATAACTCCAGACGGGCCTTTTCGCTTTCACCTCGCGCGTTTTA